>JAJPZH010000138.1 GCA_021204515.1 Alistipes sp.
GTCAGATGCTCTATTCAATTAAGCTACGGTGCCGAATTGCGAGTGCAAATATAGGGTGAAAATCCGAAACACGCAAATTATTGGGCGGAATTTTATGAAAAAAGATGCCCTGAATAACCGAATCCCCGTGCATCGGACCGATTATCAGCGGTTTGTTTCTGCCAATTGACGTATTGTTTCTTCCAGCCGGGCCTTGATATTTTCGCCTCGCAGGTCTCTGGCGACGATAATGCCCTCCGGCGAAATCAGGAAATTCGCGGGTATCGACGAAATGCCGTACATGACGGCCGCATCGCTCCGCTTGTCCGCACCGACGCCCAGTACGTTGATCCATGGCATATCGTTGTTTTTCACGAACATTTTCCATTTGGCGTCGTCGTTGTCGAGCGAAACGCCGTAGATTTCGAATCCCCTGCTTTTGCAGGCTGCGTATGCTTCGCGCAGATGCGGGATTTCCCGGCAGCAGGGACCGCACCACGTCGCCCAGAAGTCGAGCAGTATCCAGCGGCCCTTGCCGACGATGTCCGACAGCTTCACCGGTTTGCCTGCGGCATCGGGCAGCATGAGGTCCATGTAGGGTTTGCCGATCTCGGTGTTTTCGGCCGCTGCGACTTTCTCTGCGATCCGTTTCAGGACCGGATGAGCCTGCATGGCGGGCGAGAAGCATTCCAGACGGGATTTGGCTGCGGCGATGTCGTTGCCGTCGAATTCGTGGACAGCGAAGAGATAGGCCCCGAAGAGGTTATTCAGATTGTTTTCTATGCTTTCCGGAAGCAGTTTGTTGTAGGCCGTATAGAGTGAGTCGGACGATGCGTCGAAGGGAAGTGTGCGGAATTTGCGGTCGAAATCGGCCATTCGCTCGTCGAATTCCCGTTTCCTGTCATTGAGCGGCGTACCGGAGGCAGAATAAACCCGTCTGTCGCCGGTCAAAGCCATGCGAATATCTCCCGGTTCGAGGAAGATGACCGAAGTGCCGATGGGGATACGCTCCTGATCGGCCAGATGCGCGATCTCTGGTTCGGCGACGCGGCCCCTCAGCCGGATCGTGCTGTCGGCGGATACGACGCCGGCGGCCAGTTCCGTACGGCCGCTGCCGATCAGGAATACAGAGTCGCCCGGTTCGAGTCCTGCGTTGCCCGTGATGGAGTAATTCGGACCGCCGCATCCGCAGAGGAGGGCGGCCGTAGATGCCGTGAGAAGGATTTTCTTCATATGTCGTTCGGTTGCTGTCGAAAATTAGGGTTTGCGGTGCGGTTACTTGATTTCCCGGTCGGGGTGCTCCCTGAGGAATTTCTCCCAGCTTTGGGAGCCGCCTTTCGAAGCGGCTTTCTTGCCGCCGCCCAATCCTTTGACGCGCTCGTCGCCCATTGCGGCATTAAGCGGATTGGAGGTCGTGAAATGGTGGCAGAGCGCTACGGCCATGCCGTCGGTAGCGTCGAGCCGCTTGGGCAGCTGTTCCAGCGAAAGGATACGGCAGACGATGGCGGCGACCTGCTCTTTGGCGGCCGATCCGCGTCCGGTGATGCTCTGCTTGATGCGCATCGGGGCGTATTCCGAAACGGGCAGGCCGCGGCTCAGCGCCGCCGCCATGGCCACGCCTTGCGCCCTGCCCAGTTTGAGCATCGACTGTACGTTCTCGCCGAAGAACGGCGATTCGAGCGCCACTTCGCGCGGAGCGTACTGGTCGATCAGCGCCCCGACCCGTTCGAAGATATAGCGCAGTTTGGCATAGGGGTCCGAAAGCTTGTGCAGGTCGATGTCGCCCAAGACGACCGAGCGCACGCTGCGCCCGTCGATCTCCAGCACGCCGTAACCCATGTAGTTGGTGCCGGGGTCGATGCCCATGATGCGGTATTTTTCCGTTGGGGTCATATCGTTCGAAAAAGCCCCTCCGGACGGCGTGTCGCAGTTCGGAGGGGCAGGTTGTACGGCGGTGATTATTTACCGAGCAGCTCCTCGACCTTTTTGTAGAGGTCTTCGCCGCGCAGGTTCTTGGCGACGATGTTGCCCGATGCGTCGATCAGGAAGTTGGAGGGAATACCCTGAACGGCGTAATCCTTCGCTGCCGGATTGTCGAACCCGTTGAGGTCGCTGACCTGAATCCACTTCATGCCGTTGTCCTTGACGGCGGCGAGCCACTTGTCGCGGTTGTTGTCGAACGACACGCCGTAGATTTCGAAGCCCTTCTTGTGGAACTTGTCGTAGGTCTCTTTCAGGTGGGGAACTTCGCCCATGCAGGGACCGCACCACGAAGCCCAGAAGTCCACGAGCGTATATTTGTTGGCCGGATTTTCGATCACCGAAGTCAGGGTGACGATCTGGCCCTCGGCGTCGCTCTGCAGGATGTTGATGTAGGGCTGGCCCACGTCGGTCCGCTTTTTCTGCTCGGCGGTGGCCTTCAGTTCCGTCAGCTCTTTGGTCTGCTGCATCTCGGGCGAGAACTTGGCGATCTGGTCGAGAATCTCCTGTCCCGAAAGCTCATAGGCCATGTTCGGCATCAGCACGACGCCGAAGAAGTTGTCGCGGTTGGCCTCTACCGAGGTGCGGGTCAGCTGCTCGAACTCCTCTTCGATCGCTTCGCGGCGCTGGTCGGTGGTCGCAGCGTCGCGGTACTCCGTGATCAGCGTGCGGCTGGCGGTGGTGTAGGCTTCGGCGGCGTCGTTGGCCGGGGTGCCGGTGGTGTGGCGTACCTGCGGATCGTCGGCGTCGCTCTTGATCGAGATCGTGCCCGGTTCGAGAATGCGCTGCATGGCGAAGGCCTGCGGCTGTCCGTCGCGCGAGTCGAGCAGGTAGTACATCGCAGGCGCTCCGGCAGGACCGCTGAAACGGAATTTACCCGATTTCACGACGGCCGAGTCGATCAGGCTGTCCTGCTGGAACAGGTAGACGGTGCCTTCGAGTCCGGCGATGTCGCCTTCGACGATGTATTTGGGTTGCGTGCTGCAACTGCACAGCACGGCTGCGGAAGCTGCGAAGAGAAATACTTTTTTCATTATGCAAGAATATTGGTTTATTTTTTGAGTTCTGCCAGTTGCTTTTCCAGCTCGCGGACCTGCTTTTCCAGTTCGGGCAGCCGTTTGAAGACCGCCGCCGAGCGGTGGTACTGCATGCCGGGCAGCGCAGGGTAGCCGAAGCGCACTTCGCCGTCGGGCACGTCCTTGTCCAGTCCGCTCTTCGAGCCGATTTTCACGAAGTCGCCGACGTTCACGTGGTCGGCGATGCCGACCTGTCCGGCGAGGAAGCAGTTGCGGCCCACCCGCGAGGTTCCGGCGATGCCGGTCTGGGCCGAGGATACGGTGTTTTCGCCGATCTGGACGTTGTGGCCGATCTGAATCAGGTTGTCGAGCTTGACGCCCCGGCGGATCACCGTCGAATCGGTCTTGGCGCGGTCGATGCAGGTGTTGGCACCGATTTCGACGTCGTCTTCGATCACGACGTCGCCCAGCTGCGGAATTTTGTCGAAGCCGCCCGCGGCGTTGGGCATGAAGCCGAAGCCGTCGGCGCCGACCACGGCTCCCGCGTGCAGGATGCAGTTGCGGCCGATCCTGCAGCCTTCGTAAACCTTGACTCCGGGGTAGAGGATCGTGCCGTCGCCCACCGTAACGCCCGCTCCGAGGTAAACTTGCGGATAGATCTGGCAGTTTTTGCCGATTTTCACGCCCGCTTCGACGACCGTGAAATCCCCGATGTAGCAGTCGGCGCCCACCTCGGCCTTGTCCGCCACCGAAGCCAGCTTGCTGACGCCGCTGCGGCGGGGCTTGGCGGCATTGTACATTTCGAGCAGTTTGAGCACGCAGGCGGCGGCGTCATCCACCTTGATAAGTGTGGCCGAAACCTGCTGCGAAGGCTCGAACGAACGGTTTACCAGCACGATCGACGCGCCCGTGCCGTAGAGAAATGTTTCGTATTTGGGGTTGGTGAGGTAGGTCAGCGAACCCGCTTTGCCCTCCTCGATCGAAGATACGGTGTGTACTTTCGCCTCTTTGTCGCCGACGATGTCGCCGCCTAAAAATCCGGCGATCATTTCGGCCGTGAATTCCATCATAACTATTCGGTTTATAAGTATTTGTTTATGTCGATTCCTTCGGGCATGAACTCCTCCACCGAACGGCCGAACGACAGTACTTCGCGCACGGTCGAAGAGGATATGTCGGCCACGGGCGAGGGGGTAAACAGCATCACG
The DNA here is from genome assembly GCA_021204515.1 of Alistipes sp. Taxonomy (GTDB): domain Bacteria; phylum Bacteroidota; class Bacteroidia; order Bacteroidales; family Rikenellaceae; genus Alistipes. The sequence goes on from JAJPZH010000138.1 coordinate 4,184, forward strand.
GTCGTAATGTCGGGGTAGATGCGGTGGTTGGTCGATTCCATCGTACGCTCGTACTCGAAATCGGTGGTGTTCCTCACGCCGCGGATAATGGCGCAGGCGCCGACCTTTTCGGCGAACTCGCCCGTGAGTCCCGTGTAAATATGGGCTTCGACGCGCGGATTGCCGGCGTAGAGGTCGTCGATCAGCCGCTTGCGGTTGACGACGGTCAACAGCCCCAGTTTCGAAGTGTTGTTGCCGATGCCGATGACCACGCGATCGAAGAGGTTGAGCGCTTCGTCTACCAGCGCGGCGTGGCCGCGGGTGAACGGGTCGAACGACCCGGGGAAGATTGCAGTTCTTTCCATATCGGACAAAGGTAATAATATTTGAGAATTCGGAATTATATTTTTCCGATATTTTGTCCTATCGTTCGATTTTTACATAGTCCGAATAGACGATCTTCGTGTGCGGATTCGACGAGACGATCTCCTGCCGCAGGGCTTTCGTGCCCCAGCGGATGAAGAGAAAACGCCGCGGAATGCGGTGTACGATCTGCCGCAGGGTATCGGTGCTCTCTACGCGGCACGCGACCGAGTCGGCGGTGACGGCGCCTTCGATGCGCACCCATGCGTCGCGCCAGCGGAACAGCCGCAGTGTGTCGCGTACGACGAGCGTGTCGCGCAGGCGCACGACGACCGTGTCGCGTACCGGTGTGCGTATTTCGACCGCCGTGGCTGTGGCTGTCCGGGCCGCGGCTTCCAGACGGCGCAGTTTGATTCCGAGCCGGCGGATCTCGGCGGCGTCTGCGGCCCGCAGTTCTTCGAACTCGGCGCAGCGCAGGCGCAGGGCCTGCACCGATGCCGCCTCCTGCCCCAGACGTGTGCGGTAGTGTTCGATGCCGGCCGCGAGGGCGTATTGGTTCTGAGTCAGACGGCGGGTTTCGCGGCGGTAGCGGCCGTAGCCGCATACCAGCAGAGCCGTCACGGCGACGGCGTAGAGAAACAGGTATTTTTTCATGGTGAAGCGGGTTTTCCGGCGAAGATAATACGGGCCGGTCCCGCCCGGTTTCTACATTTTCGAAAACAGCTCTCCGAGCGACTGTGCGACCCGTTCCGCGAGAATCGCCATATAAGGATGTCCGTCGCAGTGGGCGAGGGCGGTGACGCCCCGGTGATCGACGTAGAAGAGTTCGTCGAAGCCGGGCAGTTCGCCGCGCATTACCGGACGCTCTTCGAGTGCAAGTCCCGCCGCTTCGACGGCCCGCAGGCCCAATTCCCTTTCGACGCAGGCTTCCGCCGGGGAGACGAACGCCGTTTTGCCCCGCACGGCGAACAGCGGGGCGTCGTCGGCCGTGCGGACGATGCCGCTGCCGTCGCAGCGCACGGCGACCGCCGCGCCTTGCAGACGCGCCTGCTGGCGGGCCAGCCCGGCGGCGGCTTCGCGCGCCGAAGTCGGAGCTTCGGGAAACGGCATGTCGTATTGCAGCGTTACGGCGTCGGGCATCAGACTGCGCAGGTCGTACCCCCGGTAGAGCGATATGCCCGCGGTTTCGAGCCGGAAGGCGGGATCGCCCGATGCCGGAACGACGATCCGTACGAACTGCGAGAGGTCGCAGTCCGCAGGCGCCGTCTGCACCGCAAGGGCCGCGATCTGCCGGGCGAGGGGTTGCTGGCGGAGTCCGGCCGGACGTCCGAACAGTTCGCGCGACCAACGGTCGAGCATGGCCAGATGAGCCGATAGGTGGAGACACCTGCCGCCGAGAATGTGAACGGTCTGGTATAGGTAGACTTCCTGCATCAGAGTAGGAAGATTTTGAGCAGCAGTTCGCGCAGCAGCTCCCCGTCCGATGCGCCGCCGGCGTTCATGCCCTTGCTTTTGGCGTCGTATTCGCGCAGCAGGCCGAGGATGTTGAAGACCTTGCGGTTGTCCCAGTTGGCGGCGTTCTGCTTGATCTCGCCCAGTACGTAGACGTTGCTTTTCTTGAGGATGCGCATCAGGTCGGCGTCGGAGGGAAAGGGCACGCCCTTGTGGCGCGCCGTCCAGCGCAGGTAGTTCACGACGAACAGCTCCCTGAACTGGCCGAACAGCGCCAGTACGGTGACCAGCAGCGGGTTGTCCTTGGGATTGCGGGCGAAGTGGTCGGCGATCATCAGCGCGCGCGCCATATCTTTGGTCGCTACCGCCTTGCATAATTCGAAATTGTTGAAATCCTTCGAGATGCCGATGTTGGCTTCGATGTCGGCGTCGGTGATGCGCTTGGTTCCTTCGGGCAGCGAAACGACCAGCTTGCCCAGCTCGTTCGAGATTTTCGAGATGTCGGTTCCGAGGTGGTCGGTAAGCATCGAGAGCGCCTTGGCATCGATGGCGAGTCCCTTTTTTGCGATGAACTGCTGGAGCCACGCCGCGATTTCGTAGTCGCGCGGGCGTACCGATTCGAGTACCTCTCCGTTGGCGGCGCAGCCCTTGTAGAAAGCCGAGCGTTTATCGGCGTTCTTCTCCTTGTGGCAGATCATGAGAATCGTCGTGGGCGAGGGCTTCTGCGTGTAGAGCGAGAGTTTGTCCAGCCCGCGCAGCTGCTGCGCCTCCTTGAGAATGACGACCTGATACGAACCCATCATCGGCATCTGGCGGCACAGGTTGATGACCTGCCCCGCCTCGGAGTCCCTGCCGTAGACGGTGATCTGGTTGAAGGCCCGTTCGGCTTCGCCGAGCACAGTCGCCGCGAGCCGCTCGGCGATGGCGTCGATAAAGTAGCTCTCCTCGCCCATGAGCAGGTACACGGGGGCGAACCGCCGTGCGGCGATCTCTTGTGCCAGCTTTTCGTATGCGGCGACGGAATCTTTGAATTTCAGTGCGCTTTTGGCCATATCTCAGTCATTGGTCCGGCCGAGCCGGATGCGGGGCGGGGCGTTTTCGCCATCCCCGCGGCGGAAGGGGCTGAATCGCCGCTCCCGGTCGTGTTATACAATCTCTTTGGTGATGCGCAGTACGTTCTCCGTATCGGGCGTCAGGCGGTAACGGTCGTCGATGCGGCGGCCGACGAGCCATACGATCTCGTCGCCCGACAGCAGTACGAACTGCCGCTCTTTCTCGGCCATCGAAACCTTGGCGTCGATCAGAAAGTCGCTCACCTTTTTGCGTCCCGTCATGCCGAAGGGAAC
>JAJPZH010000109.1 GCA_021204515.1 Alistipes sp.
ACATAGTGATTCATCAATACCGGTATAATGACGATCGGATATTCCGATCCTTGTGCTTTGTGGATGGTTGTGGCATAAGCCAGCGTCAGTTCGTCGAGTTCCGTTATATCGTATTCTACGGACTTGCCGTCGAAATCCACCGTCAGCGTCCGGTCTTCCGAGTTTACGGCAATGACATACCCGAGGTCGCCGTTGAAAACATCCTTGTTATAGTTGTTGCGTATTTGCATCACCCGGTCGTCTTGTCGGTAGATATATCCGCTGCGATTCAGACTCGGTCCGGAGGGGTTCAAAGCCTCCTGTAGGATCTGATTTAAATTTGCAGCTCCTGCGATACCCCGTTGCATCGGAGTGAGCACCTGAATTCGATCCGCTGTTTCCCGGTAGGCGCGGGGCAGGCGCTCCTTTACCAGTTGCACGACAGTTGCCGCTACTTGTTCCGGGGTCTCGGCTTTCATGAAGAAGAAATCGGTGTCACGTCCGTTGCTCGTATCTGGAAAGCGGCCTTGATTGATGGCATGAGCACTCATTACGATCCGGCTCTTTTGTGCTTGTCGGAAAATGCGGGTCAGCCGGATGACCGGAATTTTCCGTGAGTCGATGATGTCGCGCAGGACATTGCCGGCTCCGACACTGGGCAGCTGGTCGATATCTCCGACCAATATCAACCGCATGTGTGAAGGAATGGCCTTCATCAGGTTGTTCATCAGCAGAATGTCGATCATCGAACATTCATCCACAATAAGCGCATCGCCGTCCAATGGATTCTCATCGTTGCGTTTATATCCGTCCATCGGATTGTATTCCAACAGGCGATGAATGGTTTTGGCTTCCATGCCGGTAGCTTCGCTCATCCGCTTGGCAGCCCGGCCCGTCGGTGCAGCGAGCAGGACTTGTAGGCCGGCTTTTTCCAAAGCTGCGATAATTCCTTGTGTCGTGGTGGTCTTACCTGTCCCCGGACCGCCTGTCAGTACCATTACTTTGGAGGTTACGGCTTGGCGAATGGCTGCAATCTGCACTTCATCGTATTCTATGCCGGTCTTTTCGGTAAGGGAGCCCGGATCGAAAGGTTTTTCGAATAATGCCCGGCTTGCAGATTCCAACAACTCTTTTAGCCGTCGTGCCGTACCGTATTCCGCATGGTAGAATGGCGGGAGATAAATCGCCTCATTGTCGGTGATCAACTCCTGAGTCATGATCATTCGTCCCATCGCTTCGCGGATAGGCGCTTCATCGGTTTCGAGCAATTTTTTCGCAGCTTCTACCAACTGTCCTTCTTCTGCGTAGACATGTCCCTCATCCGAAAGTTGCCCCAATGTATAGAGAATACCGCTCCGACAACGCCGGGGATCATCTTTTCCGTATCCCATCTTTCCGGCAATGCCGTCGGCTGTTTTGAAGCCGATACCCCAAATATCGTCGGCTAAACGATAGGGATTCTCATTGACCTTATCGATGCTTTCTTTACCGTATTCCCGGTAGATCTTGGCTGCGAAAGCGGTACTCACCCCGTATCCTTGCAGAAACAGCATGACGTTCTTGATGTCTTTTTGCTTTTCCCAACTTTCGCGGATTTTTTCCACTCGTTTTCGGCCGATTCCAGGCACTTCGTAGAGTCGTTCGATAGAGGTTTCGATTACGTCGATCGTTTCCAATCCGAATCGCCGGACGATCGCCCGTGCGAACCGTGGTCCTATGCCTTTGACCAGTCCGCTGCCGAGATACTTTTCAATTCCGTAAACCGTGGCAGGCATCACTTCCTCCCATGTCTCTGCAACGAATTGATTTCCGTAACGTTTATCTACCTTCCAATCGCCTTGACATAGCAGAACGCTTCCCACAGGCACTTCTAATAGATTGCCTACGAGAGTTTCCGGGTCATTATGACCTTTTACCTTGACCTTCAGTACCGAATAGCCGTTTTCGGGATTCTGATAGGTGATGCGTTCTACGACGCAGCGGAGATTCGCCATCGAAATGTCGTTTCTAATTCGGGACTATTGAATTCCGAGTAAAATTACGGATAAGTTTCCGAATTTACAATGCCCGGATATTCGATATACCATGAGTCCCATTGTCATTCATCCAACGTATCCAGATATTCTTTAATGATATCGCCATGACATGGAAAGGGTTTGCAAAAACAGCCCAACCGTTTCCCTTTCAATGCATGGATTCGCTTGCGGAATTCTGCATCGGTATGTAGCCGGGTGTAAAAATAGTTGCGGTAACGTTCCAATGTAGAGCCTCTGCTCGCTCCCGGCGTCAATCGGAAAGGGTTTCCGAAATACCCGTCTTTACCATGTCCGGCTCGGCCGATGTAAATGTCGTACGCTTCGTAGCGAATGTTCACTACTTTAGTCTGTTTCATAGTATAAAAATTTTAAGTTAAAGCGGGGACATCCCGCAGGCGTATAAATAACTCACCCCAGCCACATTGTGGCTGGGGTGAGTTAAATTTGCCGGCGAGGATGTCCCCGCTTGGGATTTTCTGCAATCGTTTTGTGAAATGCTTGTTGGCAGTAGAAGGTCATTGATCCGACTTGCAACTGTACGATGGAACTGCTTTCAATCCGCTCATCGACCGTTTTCGGTTCAGGTTGGCTGCGAGCATTGCCAGATCGAATGCGCTATACAACCTGAATGTCCCGCCGTTGACCGCACGTATCTGACATCGGGAGCGTGCTTCGTTGATTTGCCGAGGGGATAATTTGAGAACGCCGCTCGCTTCCGCCGCCGTCAGCGTGATGTCGAGCTTATTCCTCATGCAGATGTAGCTCAGCAGCATGACGGAATAACTTTGCTGATAACATTGAGTCAATAATTCCCTGAGGGTTTGTTCTTCGATCAATTTGTACTTGAGTGTTTTAGCCATAATCACGAAATTTATCCGTTGGTGTTCGTCTCTTCTATTTTCCGGATGTATTGCCGAACCTCCGAAGTGCGGTAGAACCTTCGTCGTCCGAGTTTGAATCCGACGAGTTCTCCGGAAGCATATAATCGTCGCAGATGCCGAAGACTGATATGCAAAAGCTGGCATACGTCCTGATAATCGAGGATCACATCTTCCGGTTCCTGCTGTTGGTTCCGGGAAGCGCTCTGCAATATGTTTGAGATCGTCTCGACTTCATCGAGAATCCTAAGACACAGACTTTTGAGTTCTTTATAACATTCGGTTTGCTCCATGAGCGTTACGTGTTGTTGCTGAATTCATCGGCAAAGATGCGCTTTTGTCCGGAATCATTTCTTATAGCTATATATAGCTCAAATGTTTTTTAGGACTTTAATACGAGATTATAGTTGAAAGGATTGTTCAGAAATTATTTTGCATGGTAATTGATATATCTAATAATATTGCTATATTTGCATTATAAAATAAGATATATCTTATGATATGAATGTAGAAAGATATGAATTAACGGATGTTCAAGTGTTGCAGCATGTCGGTTTGCAGCTCAAACAGATGCGTTTGGAGCAGAATATTACGCAGAAAGAGTTGCAACAACTTTCCGGAGTGTCGGCGTTTTCGATCAGTTCCGTCGAGAACGGGAAGAATACTTCAGTGCTGACTCTTATCCAATTGTTGCGGGCGTTACGGCGGTTCGACGTTCTCGAGCCCTTCTTTCGCGAACCTCAAGTCAGCCCGATTGCATACGCCCGGCTCATGGCCTCTCAGCCGGAGAAGAAACGTGTCGTAAAATCGAAAAAGGTCGATAGGAAACAATCCAATCCTTTAGAAGAATGGTAACGGTTGCCGAAGTTAATATATGGGGCATGATGGCTGGAGCCGTCCTGTGGAATGATTCCACGCAGACGGCATCTTTCGAATATGCTCCTGATTTTCTGAAGACAGGTCTCGATCTGTCTCCCATCGTCATGTCTACGCAGACTCCGCGCATCTATTCGTTCGGGGGACTGTCGAGGGATACGTTTCTCGGCTTGCCCGGATTACTGGCCGATACGCTCCCCGATGCCTACGGTAAGGCCTTGCTCGACCGTTGGCTCATATCGGTAGGCCGTACTTTTGCGAATCCTGTAGAGCGGTTGTGTTATCAGGGAAGCCGCAGTATGGGAGCGTTGGAATTTCAGCCTGCGCAGGACGATTATCTGGAGAGCGGTTCAAGAATCGAGATCGCTTCTTTGATAGAGGTTGCTCGCGCAGTGCTTCATACGCGCCGGATGTTACATGAGAACTTGAAAGAAGATGCCCGCGAAGCGCTGGCGAATATCATTCGTGTGGGTACATCGGCCGGAGGTGCGCGGGCTAAGGCTGTCATTGCTTACAATGCTGTGACGGGGGACGTGCGGTCGGGGCAGTTGGATGCTCCGGAGGGTTATGACCATTGGTTGCTGAAACTCGATGGTGTTACGAACGAGCAGCTCGGCGATCCGTCGCATTACGGGAGAATCGAATATGTCTATTATTTAATGGCTCGGAAGGCGGGGATCGAGATGATGGAATCCCGGCTCTTCGAGGAGAACGGGCGGGCACATTTTATGACCCGCCGCTTCGACCGGAATCCGGGCAATGAAAAACTGCATACGCAGACTCTATGCGGGTTGGCACATTTTGATTATAAGATGTTGCGGGCCTACTCCTATGAGCAGCTGTTTCAAGTTATGAGGCAACTGCATTTGCCTTATGTGCAGGCCGAGCAGATGTTCCGACGGATGGTTTTCAATGTCATTGCCCGGAATCAGGATGACCATACCAAAAATATTTCATTCATCATGAATCGACAGGGGGAGTGGGCATTGGCCCCGGCTTACGATATATCTTGGGCATACAATCCATCCGGAGAGTGGACCTCCCGACATCAGATGTCTATCAACGACAAATGGGACGATTTCACGACCGATGATCTGCTCGAATTTTCCCGAAAGATCAACATTCGGCATGCCCGGGACATTATCGGTCAGATTGCTGATTCCGTTGCCCAATGGCCTACTCTGGCAACGGTTTGTGGTATCCCTGATGATATTATACGGCAAATTGATTCGACCTTATTATATCGGAAGATAAAGTAGTATAAAAGATCGGGTATGCTTGAACTCGTATGATGAAGGATTTAATCTGAAACTGAGTATTGCCGATATGCCGCTTGCATATTTAGGTATTATCCGAGGTCAGAAAGTTGGATTTGGTTTCCCGGAATTTGCTCGTAAGATGTTCATTTGTTGGAATATGTTTTGGCGATTTCAGAAAAAGGGCGTATATTTACATACAATTAGTATCGGAGATTGCATAATGTGTGCAATGCTCCAGCTAACTGTGATGTCGATCTAAAAGTTTATGGATTATGGCAAATTACAATGAAAAGAGTTGCGAACTGCTGAATAAGGCGGTCGCAGAGGAACTGACGGCCGTACATCAGTACATGTATTTTCATTTCCGCCTTGAAGATGCGGGGTACAAACCGTTGGCGGACTATTTCCACAAAACCTCCATTGACGAGATGCGCCATGTTGAGATGCTTGCTGAACGTATTTTATTCCTCAAGGGTGATCCGCTCATGAGGGTGTCGAAAGCCGTGAAGCAGCTGCATGATGTCAAAGAGATGCTCGCTTATGCCGTCGAACTGGAAGGGGAAACGGTGGAACATTACAATGCCTATGCTGCCGAAGCCGCCCGGCTCGGAGATTCGGCCACGAAGAAAATGTTCGAAGAACTCGTAGTGATCGAAGAAAATCATCAGGATATGTTCGAAACCGAATGCGGCAATCTCAACGATTTCGGCGATACGTTCCTCGCTCTTCAGGCTATCGAGCACAGCAAGGAGATCGCCTCGGGCGAAGAATAGCACGATTTACACATTTGTACCGGGAAACAGCTGTTTTATGCTGTTTCCCGGTTCGTTTTTTTAATCTTTCATGACATCCGAAGGTAATAAGAATTCTGTGGTGCTACGTGTTTTCAATAGCTGATTCCATTTGAAAAGATTATCATCGGCAAAGGGCGAAACAGTATTCTATCGACGATGAAATTGATATTTGATATTCCCGCCCCGATAACGATGTTCGTGCGGTGGCTTTCGAAGTCCGGGGGGGGGACCGTTCACCCTCCGTTATCCTGCAGATAAAGGAGGGTGCGATTGGTAGCTATTGTTTATTGTTTGATTTTATTTACGATGTCTTTCACTTGTTCGCATAACGCTCCCGGAGTATCGAGTATACGTGCGATTGTCTGGTTCTTATTCGTGGCCTGCATTATCTCTGTTTTCAATGCGCTCACTTCATCCCGGTTGATTCCAGTCTTTTCAAGAATGGAAACAAGTTCATTAATTTCAAAAGTTGTCAGAGAGTTGATTCTCTTTTGAAACTCCTTGTCGAGGCATTCCTTCACCATGTTTGCCTCGGCTCTCACTTTGGTAATGTCTGCCATGATAATTTCATTATTTAAGTTTGTTGTCAACTTTTTCAAGAGTCGTTTGGGCCGCATTCAGGATGGAATCGGCTTGCAGGAGATACCGGTTCATCTGCTGCTCTATTTTGTCAGAGTCGGTAAATTTGGAAAATAATCGTTTATACTTTTCCTCTACGTTATGTGCACTACTTACGTTTTCCGTAATCAGTTCGTTCATTTCCCGGGCAACGGCATAATGCTCCCGAACAATTTCGAGCAACTCATTTTTACCCTTTTCCAAAGGAATTAGAAGTGAGGTGCGTTTTTCCATATAATCCGATTGGATCAATTCCGTTAAACTTTTAAGAGATTCGATACGCTGCGGTAACTCTTCGACGAGGACTTCATTCCAGAATTCGGTTGTTTCTGCTCCTGCGAACAAATCGTTTAAATAGCGGCGATACCAAACTTTATCCAGAAAAAGAATTGCAGCTTGTTCTTTCTCCTTGTAATAAGCATTGATCGTTGCGATATGTCCTAGTTCCAGAGCATCGATTTGTTGTCCCAACATCATGGACATATCGACTGTGGCTCGCGGGATGGATGCACACGACGATAGCCCGACAAGGATTACGGTTAATAAGAATCTGCTATTCATCTTTCTATATATTGACGTCTATATACTTTAATGTGCCAATGTAGGTTCTTTATTTATATGCAAATATAGAATTTTTCTTGGGAAATTCATATTCAGACTAAAATATTAAATCATTAAAAGTCAGTCATTATGGTTGGGTTTTCTCATTTTTCGCCATAAAATTTTTCTAAAATCGTGCATTTTGAGTGGTATATAATTTTTTACAGTGAATAACTTTACTTTAGTATTTGACACAGAATGCTGCCAAGACTAAAAAGGCTATGGATGTAATTATTGTCGTAGCAGGTATTATGATCGTAAAAAC
>JAJPZH010000176.1 GCA_021204515.1 Alistipes sp.
CTCCTCCCTCACGCCCCCGGCCGCTTTTTTTGGGCCGGGGGGTCAAATGAGCCGTTCTGCGCCGCCGCACCCAGCGGCAGCAGCAGAGACACTGCGAGAATCAACAGCAAACTCCACGGATTGACCCGGCGGAGCAATACAGCGTTAGAATTGTTCTTCATAAGGTTAATAAATTTGTTTTAGGTTTTGATAGGGATTACTTTTCGCAGGGGCTACTCCCTGCAACCGGAATATTCGATTCCGGCGATAGGCACGAAGTTTTTCTCATTCATTCAGGTTTAGTAATACGATTAATATGAACAGTTGTCTCGATTCCGTTAATTCAATACATTTCCGCAGGGACCGATACAGCATTCCGGACAGACCTATATTATATAATGCCGCCGATAACGTTCCGTCCGGGTCTCAAAATCGGTCTTTCGGCTTGCCTTTACAAAATTAGGAAGAGCTGCCGACCCCCAATATGCATTAATTAATCAATTATGATACTATTTTAATATAAGACTTATTTTATTATCTTAAAATAATGGTCAATATTGAGAAATATCTACTTTTGTATACCATTCGAAGAGCTGCGAAAGTATCGTAAACTAACCATAAAAACCAGAATTATGAAACAGAACCGGCATTTACTTATCGCCCTCGCTTTGGGTACAATGCTAACTTCCTGCGGCACATCCGATTCCACCGCCACGGTCACAGGACCGGCCGCATATGTCGATCCCTATATCGGTTCGGGCGGCCACGGCCACGTCTTCGTGGGCGCCTCCGTTCCGTTCGGCGCCATTCAGGCCGGCCCGCAGAACATTCATAAAGGGTGGGACTGGTGCTCCGGGTATCATCACTCGGACAGCATCGTCATCGGCTTCGCCCACACCCACCTGAGCGGCACGGGCTGCACCGATCTGGGCGACGTGCAGATCATGCCCTACACGGGCGAACTGCGGTCGAAACGTGGTCAGCAGAACGACATCAGCGGAAGTTGTTCATCCTATTACAGCCACGACAACGAATCCGTATCGCCGGGTTACTATTCGCTCAAAATGGACAACGGCGTACGGATCGAAATGACCGCTTCGACCCGCACTGCGCTGCACCGCATCACCTACCCCGAAGCGGAAGGCCGACGCCTGCTGATCAATCTCGAAGAGGGCAACGGCGACGGAGCGTACGACACCTACCTCAGGCAGACGGATGCGCACACCGTCGAAGGCTACCGCTTCTCCAAAGGCTGGGGTCCCCATAAGGTCTTCTTCGCGCTGACCACCGACAAACCGATCCGTTCGCTGGCGCTTTTCGACGCCGACACCCCGTCCGCGGGGAGTGAAATCCGCTGCAAAGGCGCCAAAGGCGTCCTCACCTTCGACAACGAAAAACAGGTCATGGTAAAGGTGGCCATCTCCTCAGTAAGCTGCGCCAATGCACTCGAAAACCTCCGCACCGAAATCCCCGGCTGGGACTTCAAAGCCGTACAGACCGAAGCGATCCGCCGCTGGAACGACGAGCTGGCGTCCATCGACATCGAGACAGCGGACGAAACCGCCAAAAAGATCTTCTACACGGCCATGTACCACGCTTTCATCGCCCCGACGACCTACTGCGACGTCAACGGCGAATTCCGCGGACACGACGACAAAGTCGTCAAAGACGCCGCATGGACCAACTACTCGACTTTCTCGCTGTGGGACACTTACCGCGCCCTGCATCCGCTCTTCACGCTGATCCGTCAGGACCGTCTGCCGGATATCGTCAATTCGATGCTCTCGATCTACGACCAACAGTCGAAACTCCCGATCTGGGCGCTGCCGGGTGCAGAGACGAACACCATGCCGGGCTACAGCGCCGTACCGGTCATCTCCGACGCGATTCTCAAGGGGATCGGCGGCTTCGACACCGAGCGGGCCTACCGTGCGATGAAAGCCTCCACGACCTATCCGCTGCAGGACGCCGTACCTTATGTGCTGGAAAATGAGTTCATTCCCGACGACAAGGTAGCCAACGCCACCTCGATCGCCATGGAATACGCCGTAGGCGACTGGGGCGTGGCACAGGTGGCCAAAAAGCTCGGACACACTGCCGATTACGAGGAATACCTCAAGCGCGGAAAATATTACACGCACTATTTCGACAAGTCGATCAATTTCATCCGCCCGAAACTCGGCAACGGCAAATGGCTCACGCCCTACGATCCGTTCGAGTCGATCCACGGCGTGGGACACTTCTGCGAGGGCAACGGCTGGCAGTACACCTTCTTCGTGCCGCAGCATCCCGAAGGACTGATCGCCCTGATGGGCGGCGACGCACCCTTTACAGCTAAACTCGACGAATTTTTCACCGCCGAAGGCGATATGGGCGAAGAGGCTTCGATGGACATTTCGGGCCTGATCGGCATGTACGCCCACGGCAACGAACCGAGCCACCACATCGTCTACCTCTATCCCTACGCGGGCCAGCAGTGGAAAACGGCCGAAAAAGTACGTTACATCCAGCGGGAATTCTACACGGCCCGGCCCGACGGCATCATCGGCAACGAAGACTGCGGCCAGATGTCGGCATGGCATATCCTCTCGGCACTCGGATTCTATCAGGTGAACCCGTCGAACGGCGTCTTCGTCTTCGGCAGTCCGCTCTTCGACCGGGCGACGCTCCGGCTGCCCGGCGGCAAGACATTCGAAATCCGGGCCGAAAACGATCCCGCAAAGAACATCTACATCCAGTCGGTCAAGCTCAACGGGCAGCCCTATGAGAATTCGTACATCACCTACGACGACATCATGGCCGGCGGCACGCTGACCTTCGTGATGGGTCCCCGCCCGAACGAAGCATTCGGCGCGAAACCCGAGAATCGTCCCCAAACCGCCATCTAACATCGCTCACACCATGCTCGAAGCACTGAAACAACAGGTTTTGCACGCCAACTTGGAACTGGTCCGCCACCGGCTCGTGATCTTCACATGGGGCAACGTAAGCGGCATCGACCGCGATTCGGGACTGATCGTCATCAAGCCGAGCGGCGTCGAATACGAGTCTCTGACGGCCGGCGATATGGTCGTGGTCGATCTCGAAGGGCATGTCGTCGAAGGCGGACTGAATCCCTCGTCGGACACGCCGACCCATATCGAACTCTACAAGGCATTCCCGGCGATCGGCGGCATCGCCCACACCCACTCGACCTATGCGACCGCATGGGCGCAGGCGCGGCGCGACATTCCGGTCGCCGGAACCACACATGCCGACTATTTCCACGGCTCCATTCCCTGCACGCGGGACATGGCAGCCGAAGAGATCGAAGGGGAATACGAACTCCAGACCGGCCGGGTCATCGCCGAACGGTTCCGCTCGCTCGATCCGCTGCACACGCCCGGCGTGCTGGTCGCCAACCACGGACCGTTCACATGGGGAAGAACGGCCGGCGAGGCGGTCTACAACAGCGTAGTGGTCGAGGAGGTCGCAAAAATGGGATTCATCTGCCACTCGCTCAATCCCCGAATGCCGATGAACGCAGGACTGATCGAAAAGCATTTCGAACGCAAACACGGCGTAAACGCCTATTACGGCCAGAAAAAACGCTGATCCGACTCTCAACGCGCAAAAGCCGCAGCCCCGAAGGGCTGCGGCTTTTCGTTTAAGGGCATGTGGACCCGCGGCTCGGAAGGCAGGAGCGCTTACGCCCTCTCACCGCGCGGTGCGCACCGATTAATCAAAGATGATACTATTTTAATCTAAAGGTAATTTTAAATACTTAATATTTTCACTTTCTCCTCAAATCGGTCTAAATTTGTAAACATCCGTACCCGAAGGGCATCCGGACTGTAGTCCGGTCTCCAGCAGGTACGCACAACCCGAACTTAAACCGAACCGGATATGAAACGAATCATCTGTACCCTCATGGGCTTCGCCGCACTGACGGCAGGCTTCGACACCGCAGCGGCAGGACGCAAAACCTCCGTCCCCGAACAAAATGAGCAACCGACGCCGCGGCTGCGCTTTACGGGCGATCCGTTCGCCCGGCAGGCGACCGCCGTCTTCGCCGAAACGCTACAGGATATGCGCAATAAGATCGAATACGGCGCGAACGAACGCTTCCCCGCAGGATTTTTCCACACCTCGACCGAGCCCGAAGGCGTTCCCCAATACTACAACGACATGTGGACCCGCGACTGCGGCCGCGGCGTGATCGAGCTTTCGCGTTTGGGATTCGCCGACGACGCCCGCATGATTTCGCGTTACTTCCTCGCGCATATCACCAGTGGCGACCACTGGGGCCGCGAACTGCACCACCCGGCTCCGCACGTGGAACTCGACGGCAACGTCCTGATCCTGTCCGGCATCTGTTCGGCATGGCGGGCCAACGGCATGGAACGCGGACTCGGCCGGGAGTTCTGCGACGGCATCGCGCCCGTAGTCGCATGGATCGATTCGCTGACGCGGGTTTCGCCCTACGGCGGACTGCTCCCCTCAACCTCCGAACTTTCGGGCAATCCCAGCACCGACTATCCCGTTTACAGCATCTTCGGCAACTACGGCATCTATACCGTCATGGCTCAGATCGCCGACATGGCCACAGCCAGCGACCGCCCGGAGCTGGCCGCACAGGCCGCACGGCTCCGCACGACGATGGAGCAGGCCCTCGGCCGACTCGTCTCCGACGGTCATTACAGCTATGCGCCCAAAGGATGCTGGTTCAACGGCATCGACAGCCGCAACGGCCGCGCATACGACATCTCCGACTGGGACGGCACTTCATGGCCCACTTGGCACTGGACGCGGCAGCTGCCCTACATACTCCACTACGACTACCTTTCACCCAACGCCGACGGCAAGTTCGCCGAGGTCCATGCGGCGACCTACCGACTGCTCCGCCACTGGATGGCCAAGGGCGAATATTTCCGCAAATACGGCTTCGTAAGCAACACCGGATGGACCGGGATGGGCGGACGGCACGACGAAACGATGTGCGGCTACGGACAGGGCTTCTTCACGCAGGCTGCGCTGATCGCCGACGACGTGAACGTCTACACCAAGTGTCTGGAAGGAATCGCCCGGCTGGGGTACGACGGCGGGGTCATCGAACAGATGTCCTACGAAAAGAATCCGTTCGTCATGCACGAATGCTTCAACTACGACAACTACGAAAAAGGACTCGACCACACTTTCGGAGTCCACTCCGAGGGTCGGCGCGAGATTATGGAAAACCCCGGCGACGAGGGCAATCTCGTGCAGGAAGCCGAAATTCTCAAAGCCTTCTCGATCGTCGCGGGTGTCCGCTGCGAAGGCCGCAGGCTGACGCTCATGCCCCGCCTGCCGTGGTTGTGGGACACGATGGAGTGCGTGGACTGGCCCGTCACCGACGCCGACGGGCGGACGCACCGCATCCGGTTCACCGTCCGCCACGAACGCTGGCTGCGCCGCTGCACGGTCGAGCTGGAAGGCATCGGCAGGTTCGAAGGCACGGACATCCGTTTCGGTCCGTTCCCGCGTCTGCTGAACAACCCGAAGGGTTACGAAACCGAACTGATCGGAAACGCCTCGTGGATCTGGGTCCGCGGCATCAAAGGCGACAAGCGTACGATCACCGTAGAACTCTAACCGCAACAGGCCATGAAACACCTTTTCATCGCGGCGTGCTGCTGTCTGGCGTCCGCCGGATTCGCGGCCGAGCCGTTCGAAATCCGCGGCGTGCTGCCGTGGCACAACTTCCTCTGCGGCCCGACGGCTTGGAACAAAGCCGATTACGAGGCTTACCTCGACAACTGCAAAGCCGAAGGCATCAACTTCATCGGTTTTTACAACTACACGGGCGGCGGCGAACGCTACGCCACCTACGTCGAACCGATGGTGCGCATCTCCTACCGGGGCATCGTGCCGCAGGCCATGCTCGACAACTCACTCAGCTGTCGCTGGGGCGCACTGCCGCTCCGGCTCAAGGATTTTGCGTTCGGCTCGCAACGGGCGCTCGACGTACCGCGCGGCGCCGAAGCGTTCGGCAGCGACTGTTCCCTGCTTTCGAAAACGCCCGACGAACACTACCGCAACACGCAGCGGCTGATGCGCGACGTACTGCGCATGGCCCACGACCGGGGTATCGAAATGGCCATGGGCTTCGAATTCGGCGTCGTGCCGCCCGAATATTTCTCGCTCTACGCCGCAGGCAGCTGTTTCTTCTGGCTCGGCGCAGGCAACATGGTGCCCAATCCGTGCCATCCGACCTCGGTCGAACTGCACCGGGCGGCGCTCGACGACCTGCTGGAGAACTACCCCGACATCGACTACGTGTGGCTCTGGCTCAACGAACATTCGTTCTTGGGCGTGGTCGTCGAACAGGCGCTGGGCGATCCCGCCTTCGCAGAGACATTCCGCCGGGAATCGGGCCATTTCGAAGAGGCGCAGAACGACAGCGAACGTTTCGTGGGCGTGTGGTCGCTCGAATACATCCGCCGCACGCTCGACCATCTCCGGGAGAAAGGCTCCCGCGCCAAGCTGATCATCGGCGGCTGGGGCGGCGGGGGCCAACTGCCCGGCATCCTGCGCGGACTGGACCGGGCGCTGCCCGAAGAGGTTATCTTCAGCTGCCTGAACCCCGATCTGGGACGCACCCGACAGCCCGGATTCCTCGCCGACATCGCCCGCCACCGCAAAGTCTGGGCCGTGCCGTGGCTCGAAGGCGACAACCAGATGTGGCATCAGCAGCCGCGCGTCGGCAAAATGAAAGATCACGTACAGTTGGCCCACGAACAGGAGTTTCAAGGTGTCGTGGCCATCCATTGGCGCACGGCGGAAACACGCTATAACTTCCGCACGTTCGCCCGATACGCCCGCACGTCGGACGACGCGACCGTCGAAACGCTCTACAAGGAGTATTTCGAAGAGGATTTCGGTGCGCAGGCCGCCGCTGCACTCGCGCCCCTGATGGCCGCCGTCGATACGGCCAACGCATGGGAGGGGCCGCAGTCCCCGGAGTACTTCGCATTCCGCCCCGACTGGGGAGTGCTCGACGAAGCGAACGCCGCTTCGCGGCAGGAGATCATCGAGGCCATCGACGCCGTGCAGGACAAAGAACAGACGCCGCAGCAGCGCCGCAACCTGAAAAACTTCCGGGCCATGCTCCGGTTCGAACTGCTGCTGGACAAGGTCGTACGGGCGATGGCTCCGGGCTGGGAGCTGCGCGACAAAGCGCTTGCGGAGAACCGTCCCGCATCGCGCGAAGCCTGCGCCGCGGCACTCCGCGAGCTGGAATCCGCCCCGGTCGAAGAGATGATCCGGACCTATGTTTCACGCACCGAGTCGCGCGGGGAGATGGGTATTCTGACCTCGATCAACCAACGTCTCTGGAACAATTACGTCCTGTTGAAAAATTACCTGAAAGCAAACACACACTAAAATAACCAACCGATCAACAATTATCCGCCATGACTAAAAAACTGCTACCGCTGCTGCTTCTGCTGGGCGGCCTGTACGGCGCAGGAGATTCCGCGCAGTCGCAGACCCGGTTCAATCAGCCGTTCGCCCCCCAAGAAGGTCCCGTTGCGACTCCCGAACGTCCCTGCAGGGATGAAATCTGCCTGAACGGCCGCTGGAAATTCATGCCGGTCGAAACCGCAGGCATGACGCCCGAACAACTCAAGACGCAAGCCTACCCGACGGCCCCCGTATGGGACGCCGTGGAGTGCAAGGTTCCCTCGCCGTGGAACGTCAACGGCTTCTCCCGCGGCGGAGGAGGCGACTTCGTCGCCTACCCCAGTTATCCGGAGGCTTGGGAGCACGTGCAGGCCGCATGGCTGCAAAAGAAGGTCTGGATACCTGCCGGCTGGGACCGCCGCCGCATAATCCTGCACTTCGAAGCGGTCGCCGGATATGCGCGCGTATTCGCCAACGGCAACCTCGTATGCGAGAATTTCGACCTCTTCCTGCCCTTCTCCGCCGACGTCACGGACTACGCACGTCCCGGACAGGAGATCGAAGTCACGGTGTGGGTCGCCCGCGCATCGCTGTTCGACGAACCCGGAAAATACGGGAAAAGACCCTACATCGGCGGCTCGTTCTGGGGCAACCACATTGCGGGCATCTGGCAGGACGTCTTCCTGCTGAGCTATCCGGAGGTCTACATAGCCGACACCTATATCGACCCGGACGTGGCCGGCGACAGGCTCTCCGCCGAGCTGACGATCCTCAACACGACCGGCAAGCCGCAGCGCGTCGCACTCAGCGCCGACGTGCGCCGCTGGCACAACGACGCCGACACTTCGGCGCTGTCGTTCCCCGTCCCGGCATGGCACCTCGACGACGCTCCGGCCTTGAATTATCCCGCGCGGCACGTAACGCTCGCACCGGGCGAAAACAAGGTGACGCTTCAAGGCGTTCCGGACGGACGACTGGAGAAATGGTCGCCCGCCAATCCCGCGCTGTACGGCATGACCGTCTCCATGCAGGGCAAAAAGGGAATCGCCGACCGGGATTACACGCGCTTCGGCTGGCGGCAGTTCCGTCTCAAGGGCACGCGGTTCTACCTCAACGACGAAGTGATCGAGCTGAAGGGTGATTCGTGGCACTTCATGGGCATTCCGCAGATGACACGACGGTACGCCTACTCGTGGTACCGCATGCTCAGGGACGCCAATGCCAACGCCGTGCGTCTGCATGCGCAGGTCTTCCCGCGTTTCTATCTGGATATGGCCGACGAAATGGGTATCTGCGTGCTGGACGAAACCGCCATGTGGTCGAGCGACGGCGGTCCCAAGGTCGATTCGGAAGCCTTCTGGCAGGCATGCCGCGACCATGTCAGACGCATGGTCCTGCGCGACCGCAATCACCCGTCGGTATTCGGCTGGAGCGTCTGCAACGAGATGCTGGCCGTCACCAAACACGTAGTCCACGCTCCCGAGCCGATCGTCGAACGCAACATCGCCGAAATCAACGAATGGGTGCGCATCACCCGCGAATGCGACCATACGCGCAACTGGATTTCGGGCGACGGCGAGACCCAGACCGACACCGACCTGCCGACCGTCATCGGCCATTACTGCAACACGCCGCTGATGCTCGAATGGAAAAGCAAGGGCAAACCGTGGGGCGTCGGCGAGATGGGCATGTGCTATGCCGGAACCCCGGCCCACGTCTCGGTGGTCAACGGCGACCGCGCCTTCGAATCGCAGGAAGGCCGCATGGAGGGACTCGCGGGCGAAGCGTTCGAAACGATCTCCATGCAGCGCGGTCTGGATGCCTGCTACGCCTCGATCTTCAACCTCGCGTGGTACGGCGTACAGCCGCTCGAAATCGGACTCGACGACATCACCCGTCCCGTGGAAGCGGAGGACGGCATCTGGTTCGGTCCCTATCGGGAAGGAGTTCCGGGTGTCCAGCCCGAACGGCTCGGCCCTTACACCACCACATTCAACCCCGGTTACGATCCCCGGCTGCCGCTGTACCGCCCGTGGGCGTTGTTCGAGGGCGTGAAAGCAGCATTCAGCGACACCTACGCCGCCCTGCCCAACAAATGGGCCGTACGCAAACACACCGAAATCAACGAACCGGTGCCGGCCGCCCGCGACGTCGTGTGGATCTCCGCCGATCCGGAGTCGAAGACCAAACAGCAGTTCGAAGAGCTGTCCGTAGCATTCCGGCCGCTCGACACGCGCCGCAATCAGCTTATTCTGCTCGACGGCATCCGCCCGGCGGAAGATCCGGCCCTCGTCGAACGGCTCCGCGCCGCACTCGGCGCCGGAAGCACCCTGCTGGTATGGAACATCTCGCCCGCGGCGCTTCCGCTGGTCGAAAAGCTCGGCGGCCACGCCGTGACACTCACTCCGCGCAATGCCGCCAGCTACATCATACGCGGCAAACATTCCATGCTCAACGGTCAGGATCTTTCGACGCTCTATTTCAACGAACGGACCAAAGAGCCGGTTTCCAGCTGCGTAATGACCTCCGGCGACGCCTACGCCACCCTGCTCGACCCCTGCAACACGGATTGGAGCAAATGGAACTATCAGGAAGAGACCATAAAAACCGGGCAGGTGCTCCGCAGCGAGCGGGAGAGCAAGCCGCTCGGCAGCGTACTGCTCCGCGGCGAAGCAGGCCGGGGCGAACTGCTGCTCTCGGCGATCGACCCGTTCGTACTGGGCAACAAAGGCAGTGCGCTGATCCATGAAATGCTGCACAATCTGGGCGCACGCTTCAACGGCCGCCCGCGCCATATCCCGGCAGCGCTCGACCGGAACGGCACGGTCGTACACGCCCTGCTGAGCGGCACCTATGCTGGCGGAAGCATGGACGAGGTCATGGCCCGCGACTACCTCGAAGGCACTCCGGCGGCCGACCTGCGGCCGGGCGCGGTAACCTCCGGAAGATATTGGAGCGCCATGGACAGCAACGAAGAGGGATTCTGGAACTTCGAAACGATGAACCTCAAGGGCGAGCAGAAAGACTGCGCCGTTTACCTGAGTTTCTGGCTGTTCAGCCCCCGGTCGCTGGTCAACCTGCTGCTGGAGCCCAACATGCCCCGTCTCGATCTGGAATTCGCGGCGGACGACAAACTGGCCGTATACGTCAACGGCAACCTTCTCGACAACGCGGTCAAACGACAGGACAATCCCGCCCTGCCGCAGCGCATCGAAGGCATTCCGCTCGAAAAGGGCTGGAACCATGTTCTGCTCAAGGTCGGCCAGTTGTGGGGAGGCTGGAACGGCCGCTTCCGCTTCACCGCCACCGATCCCGCCTACATGCGTCAGCTCGAATCGGTCATCATGCAGTAAAACCCCGGAAGCCATGCGAATCAAACTTCTGAACACGGCGCTCTGTCTGCTCTTCACGGCCGCCAGTCTGCACGCGCAGGAGACCGACTACGGCGCCGGCGCAGCCAACGTACGTTTCATCCCCTCGCAGGGTCTTCTGGGCGGACGTACCGATTTCGATTATCTCCGACTTGAAAACCACCCCGCCGCCAGCGGCGTGCCGCTGGGCGGCATCGGGGCGGGCAACGTGCAATTCGCACCCGACGGACGCTTCGTCCGGATCGGAATGAACAACATACACCTGC
The DNA here is from genome assembly GCA_021204515.1 of Alistipes sp. Taxonomy (GTDB): domain Bacteria; phylum Bacteroidota; class Bacteroidia; order Bacteroidales; family Rikenellaceae; genus Alistipes. The sequence goes on from JAJPZH010000176.1 coordinate 11,036, forward strand.
CCATCCGCAAAAGCACCGGATCGTTCTTCACGCTCTGGCACCGCAACGGCGGCACGGCGGACGCACGCAGGCTCGTGCGCGACACGCTGGTGCAATACGGCATGGAGGGCGTTTCCACGACCTATTACACCGGATTGTTCCCCCGCGCCGAACTCGATCCCGGAGAGGTGTTTCCGGGTGTAAAGGTCCGCATCCGCGCCTACTCCCCGCTCATTCCGCATAACGTCAAGGATTCGAGCCTTCCGCTGGCGTTTTTCGACGTCGAACTAGAATCCGCCGAAGGAGGCGAAACGGCCGTAGCCTTCTCGTGGGAGGATTTCATCGGGCGGGGCATCCGCGAACCCGAAAGCATCGAAGGCATGGACGGCCAGCTTTTCGGACAGGACCGCAACAAACTGTGCAACGGCGAGGAGTGGCCCGAACGTCCCTTGGAACAGACTTTCGCCCGCACATGGGAGTGCGGCGCGATGGCCGGAGTACGGCAGTTCGCGGCAGGCCCGCTGCAACCCAAACGGGCCAATTTCCAAAATTACGTCGACGAAGTGGCCGTTCTGGCGCAGACGGACTCCACGACCCGGCTTTCCGTACTCACATCCTACGACCTCGCCGCAGGCGACAAGGCGTGGAAGGCATTCCGCCGCAACGGCGAATTCGCCGCGGCGGACGACGGCGTCGCACTGCTCTCGACACCGAACAGAAACCGGTGCGGAAGCGCCGTGGCCCTGAAAACCACACTGCGGCCGGGCGAGAAGAAAACGCTCCGCTTCATGCTGGCATGGTACTATCCCGAACTCAAAGTGGACCGCCGTAGCGATCCGCCCGAATTCTACTGGGCCGGAGGCAGCGATTACGGCCGCTATTTCCACATTTTCTTTTCGGGATTGTCGCCTTTGGTACGCTACGGAACTTCCGAGCGGGAAAGACTTTATGCACAGACCGTCGAGTGGCAGCGGCCCGTATTGGAAAGCACGCTGCCCGACTGGTATAAATTCAAGCTCATCAACAGCGGGTACGTCATCTATACCAACATGATCCTCAACAAGAAAGGAGACGTAACCGTCAATGAAGGCGGCATGGGCGGACTGGCCGGGACCATGGACCAGCGTATCTCGTCGCACCCCTTCTACCAGAAGTTCTTCACCCGGCTGGACCGTTCGGAGATGATGATATTCGCCGACGCCCAGCAGACCCGCGGCAACATCCCCCACTTCATCGGCCACTATTACTTCGGCATGGGAACCGTCGGCGGACGCATTCCGACCGAAGAGGGCTGGATGATCGACAACACGGGCGGCTGGATCATCCAGCTCGCAAAGGATTACGAGCAGACGGGCGACATGGACTACCTGCGGCGTTACGCCGGACGGGTGTACAACGGCATGGAGTTCCTGCGTTCGCTGATGCCCGAAGGGCTGGAGATTCCCATCGGCGGAACCACCTACGACGACTTCCACCATCCGCCCGTTTACAGCTACGGCGCGACGATCTACCTCGCCACGCTCAAGGCCGCCCGCGTGGTCGCCGCGGCCATGGGCGACGAAGCCCGCGTCAGGGAATACGAAGAGCAGTACGCACGGACGCAGAAAGAGCTGATACGCATGCTGTGGAACGGCCGTTTCTTCGCCTACGGCTGCGAGAGGGACGGCTCCGCCCGCCGCGACGACCTGCTTTTCACCGGACAGCTCGGCGGACAGTTCGTAAGCCGCTACTGCGGCTGGGGCGACGTCGTGCCGATGCCGATGACCCGTGCATCGGTCGTCTCGCAGTTCAAGATATCGCTCTCCAAGACCCCCGACTATTACGCCAACAAAGTATGGGACATCAGCCGGGGACACGGAATCGACAACCGGGGATCGCAGTGCTGGCCCTTCTATCTGGAGAGCTATACGGCCTATGCCGCCATGCAGGCCGGGTATTACGACGATGCACTGGAAATCATGCGGCACATACAGCTGGTCAATCTGCGCCGGGGCTGGAGCTGGTGCCAGAACTTGTGGAATCCCGCCGAACTGACCTACATGACGGCTCCGGTGGTATGGTTCTCGACCGACGTGCTCGCAGGCGCGGGTCTGAACGTTCCGGCGCAGGAGCTACGGCTGGCGCCGGTCGTAAAAGGCCGCGAAAAGGCCGTCATGCCGCTCTACTACCCGGATTCCGGGCCGAACTGACGGTCGATCCCGCTCGCCGAAAGATAAAGCTACGGATCACCAAAACCTTCGGCGAGCCACAAATAACCCTCTCACGCATCGTGTCGGAGCACTACGGAGTACCCGCAGAAGAACGCAAAATCATTCAGATCGCCCCGTTCACGATCCGCGAAGGGGCCGAACTGGACCTCTCGGCCCACTATAAGGAGATCGTGCAGACCCCAACCGAACGCGCCGTGCTTCCCGATGCGGACAGCGTGCCGTTCCTGACTGTCGATGCCGCAGCGACCGGACGATAGCGGCATCTGCCGAAGACCGGCAAAGAGAACTGCAGATTGGAAACCGTAAAGCGCAGATCAATAAAAATACAAACGCGGGCCGACAAAGAGGGTCGCAGAGAAAGCGAAAACTGCAAATCGGAAAGAGGGAGCCTTCCGTCCGGAAGACTCCCTCTTTGCACGGCAGGCAGGATTCGCAACAACCGCTCCGGCATCCACCCGACACCCAATCCGGCATCCAATTCGGCGCCCAATCCGGCACTCGATCCGGCCCCCCCAAAAAAATACCGCGCTCCGAAAAGCGCGGTATTTTCTATGCTGCAATACCCCCCCTATTTGGTTTCGGGCCGTCCGGCAGGATGCTCCTCCGGTTTTCCGGCATCCTTCTTTTTGTTGTTGAGGAAACGTTTGATTTTGTGCGTCGGGGTCTTGGCGAAGTCGTCCTTCTCCTCGACGACCTCCGAGATACGCGAAAAACGATTGACCTTGGCATTCACGAAATCCATGATCTCTTTTTTGAGCTGTTCGGTCTTGGCCTCCCATGCTTCTTTCTTGGAGGTCCACTCCTCGCGCCAGTCGTCGATCATGCCTTCGATCTCGTCGCGGTTGAAGTGCACGAGGGCCACCAGACGGCCCTGCTGTTCGGTGACGATCGAATCGGCAATGTAAACATGCGAATTGAGGACGGTTTCGATGTCCTCCGGATAGATATTTTCGCCGCCCGGCCCCACGATCATGTTTTTCAGACGGCCTTTGATATAGAGCCAGCCGTCCTTATCGAATTCGCCGAGGTCGCCCGTCCTGAACCAGCCGTCGGCCGTGAATACCTCCTTCGTAGCTTCGGGATTTTTGAAATACCCCTTCATAACGCTGGGCGACAGTGCCACGACTTCGCCCTGACGGGTATCGGGATTGATATTCTCCAGACGAAGTTCGACGCCCGGAGCCTGCGGACCGGTCGAACCGAGCCGCACCTGCGAAGGCGCGGCGCCGGCCAGCAGCGGCGCAGTCTCGGTTAGTCCGTAACCGATGGCATAGGGAACCTTGGCTTCCAGCAGGAATTTCTCGGCGTCCCCGTCGAGCTTCGCACCTCCGATTCCGAGGAAACGCAGGCGGCCGCCGAAGAGTTTGAGCAGTTTCTTGCCCGCGACGCGGTGCAGATAACGACGCATGAAGCCGATCTTATAGAGCGTGCGCCAAAAGCCGTTGGATCTGAATTTGGCGAGCACCTGCAGCCGGTAAATTTTCTCGATGATGAGCGGCACGATCAGCATTACCGTCGGCCGTACGGCGCGCAGCGCCGGCATCAGGGCCGAGGCCGTAGGCGGACGGTCCATGTATACGACCTGAGCGCCCATCGAGAAGGGATAGATCATGCCGATCGAACATTCGTACGTATGGGACAACGGCAGCACCGAAAGGAATACGTCGTCCGGCAGCACGGGGAAAATGCCCGACGAAATGTCCACCTGCGCGCAAAGCGCCGAATGGGTCAGCATCACGCCCTTGGGTTTGGACGTGGTTCCCGAGGTGTAAATGATCACTGCCAGATCGTCGGGTTTGGGCACGGCCGTCGAACCTTGGGCGTGAACCTGCTGGGCGATGACCCCGAGATTCTTGGTGCGGACCACGACGTTGAGCCGCCCGATGGTCTGTTTCGAAAGTTTGGTGAAAAGTTTGTCGGAGACGAGCAGCGCCCGGGCTTCCGAATGCTCGATGATCATGTCCAGCTCTTCGCCCGAAAAGTCCGGCAGAATCGGCACGGCGATCATGCCGGCCGAAGTGACTGCGAAGTAGCAGACGCCCCAGTTGGGCATGTTGCTGCTCAGCAGGGCCACCTTGTCCCCGGCCTTCAGGCCGGCACCCGTAAGGATTTCCTGCACCTTGGCAATACGACGGCCCACCTCGGCGTAAGTCACGTCGTCGCCTTCGAACATCGAAAATGCGACTTTCGACGCGAACTTTTCCACGCTGTTGCGGGCCAGTTCGTAAAGTGTATTGATGGTCATAATTTTTTCGTTTTTAACTACGTCCGAATAACGTGAAAGTTTGGGGCGAAATTACTAATTTCCGGTTAAAAAACATTATTTTTGGGACAAATTTATCAGTATGCTCGACTATCAGCACATCAAAAAACTTGCCGCCGACGCAGGATTCGACCTCTGCGGCCTTACGCCCTGCGGCCATCTGGCCCGGAACGAAGCGTGGCTCCGGGCATGGTTGGGCAAGGGCTATCAGTCGTCGCTGACTTACATGGAACGCAATATCGACAAGCGCGCCGATCCGCGCAAGCTCGTCGAAGGGGCGCGTACGGCGGTGGTCTGCGCCGTAAGTTACAAAAACCGCATCGGCGAAGGGTATCCTCCCGGACACCGCACCAAAGTCGCCTCCTATGCCTGTACGGCGGACTACCACACGACCATAAAGGGGATGCTGAACGGGATGCTGGAGACCCTGAAAGCCGCCGATCCCGGACTCGGCGGCCGGGCGTTCGTCGATACGGCCCCGCTGCTCGAAAAACAACTCGCTGTCGAGGCCGGACTGGGCTGGATAGGCCGCCAGTCGCTGCTCGTCACGCCCCGCCACGGGACCTATGTACTGCTGGGCGAACTGCTCCTGACCGACCAGACCGACGCCTACGACGCCCCGTTCGAAGGCTCCCGCTGCGGCCGCTGCCACAACTGCATCGAAAGCTGTCCCACGGGGGCCATCGTCGCCCCCAAGGTGATCGACACGGGACGCTGCATCTCGTGCCACACCATCGAACGGGAGCCGTCCGGAGGGATCGACCTCGACGGCTGGATTTTCGGCTGCGACCGCTGCCAGAGTTGCTGTCCCCATAATCAGAAGGCGCCGATGCACGCCAATCCGGCTTTCGATCCCGTCTTCGACCCGCTGGCGATGGATGCCGAAGCGTGGATGGCGATGGACGAAACACAATTTGAAGCCCGCATGGGCACAACGCCCCTGACCCGCAGCGGTCTGGCGCGCATCCGGAGCAACATCAAAACGGAATAATCGCTTTTGCCCCGGCGACACAGGCATTCACCCCCAACGACACGCCCGGCGACACACGAAAAAGCGGATCCCCTTTCCGGAGACCCGCTTCATATTGCATGGACGGATTTCTTACTTCGAAAGCTCGGCTAGAGCAGCCTTGGCATTCTCCGCGGCGGGACCGTCGGTCACCTGCTTGAATGCGGCGATAGCCTGCGGCTTCATCTCCTTGGCGTTGTAAGCGGCGCCCAGCAGGTAGTACATCAGGCTCTTGTCGGCAGCATCGGTCTGCGCATCGGCAGCAGCCTGTCCCAATTCGATCACCTTCGCATAGTCCTTCTTGTTGGCATAAGCCTGCAGGCGGACGTTCTGGGCGAGCGCACTCGCAGGGTTCTTCGCCAGCAGGTCGTCGGCCATCTTGATAATGCCGTCGAAATCGTTGGCAGCCTGCATTTTGGCAACCATATTATTGGTGTAGAGCGCCATATCCTCCTTAGCCTTGGCAACGTCGTCGGCATATTTGGGATGGGTCTTGGCGGCGATAGCCTCGTAAACCTCCATACCCTTCTCGTACTGCGCCATGTCGCCGCTGCTCATCGCCATTTCGCAGTAGCTCATCGCCAGATTGAGCGCCATGCCCGTATTGTCGGGGTCGGCGGCGTAACCCTTGGCGAAAATCTCCGAAGCGGTCGCATAATCCTTGTTATTGAAAGCGTCGCCGCCCTGTATCTGGTAAATCTTGGCTACCCAGCCGTTCGACTTGGCCATCTGGTTCATATCGCCGTAAAGTTCCGACAGTTCGGCCGACTTGGTGAAATTCTTCAGAGCCTCATCGTAATTCTTGGTTTTCAACGCATTGCCGCCCAGCATGAAGTAGCATTTGGGAAGCGTGGTCTTGGCGGTAGCCACCAGCGATGCGGCGGTCTCGTCGTCCATGCCCTTGTCGATCACCTCTTCGAATTTTGCGGCAGCTCCCGCAAAGTCCTTGTTTCCGAAAGCGGCGGCCGCTTCGTTATACACTGCCGTAAGATCCTGCGCCGAAAGCGACACCGTCGCCAGCAGCGCGATTACCGATACCAATAATTTTTTCATTTCCTATTCCGTTTTTAAAGTTTTTCAGTTCGTGCACCCGTTTTCGGATACGTTGATCGCAAAAGTATATTTTTTTTCCTTTTTTTCAAAATCTAATTGCGCAATCCCGCGAAAAAAGCGCTCATCAGCTCCTCGCACTCCGCGCCGAGCACACCGCGCACCACCGTCGTCTTGGGATGAAAAACCGCATCCGAATAGCGTCTGTACCCTTTCTTGGGGTCGTCGGCGCCCCACACCACGCGGCTCACCTGCGCCCAGCCTATAGCCCCGGCGCACATGATACACGGCTCGACGGTGACGTACAGCGTGCAGCCCTGCAGGTATTTGCCGCCGAGGGTGGATGCGGCGGCGGTCAGCGCCTGCATCTCGGCATGGGCCGTAGGATCGGAGAGCGTCTCGACCAGATTATGGCCGCGTCCCACGACCGCGCCGTCGGCCACGACCACCGCGCCGATCGGCACTTCCTGTAATTGTAACGCTTTACGGGCCTCGTTTAGTGCGAGACGCATGAATTTTTCATCGGTTTGCCGCTGCTCCATGGCTTTTCGAAATTTTATCCCCGACCGTCTGCAAGAGCGCAGGGAAGGGCGTTTTGTATTTTCGTCTGCAAAAATAACATTTTACGGAGACAATCCGGCAACGGGCGGCCACAAAAAAAATCCGTCCGGAAATTCCGGACGGACCCTTCGCAGCGGATTTCGTCAGAACCGCCAGCCTGCATTGATCTGGAATACTCCGTTTTTGACAGAAGTGCTTTTCCGCACACCGACGAAACCGAAATTGTAATTGGCCGAAACCATCAGTCCCCATTTGAACTGATAACCGGCACCCAGTCCCAGTCCGAAATCGGCCGTTTTAATCAGGCTCTTCACATCCTCGCCGCCCGATTTGGCCCGGACGTTGAAACCCACCTGCGGACCTGCGAACACGTTGAATCCCTTGATGATGTAGTACTTCGCATAAACCGGGACATTGATGTAATCCAGATGCACACGCTCCGAATCGATCTTGGTTCCCTGCATCGAGAAGAGCACGCCGGGTTCTATGCCGAAGCGCCCGGTAAAGAGCAGTTCGAACGATACGCCGACATTCAGTCCGGCGACCGAGCTGCCGTCCACATGAGAGAGGCTCGATAGGTTCAGACCCATTTTGGGGATCACGTGAAATCCCTGCGCCTCCGCTTTGCCCGCGGCAAAGAAGAGCGCAACCAGAATCAGAGAAAAAATTTTACGCATAATTTTAAAATTTTAAGTTAAGCGACCGGAATTCACCCATACAATTCTATGCCATTTTATCCATCTTTGCGCAGCACGTGTTTTTTCACCGCCGTTCGGGATACGGTCTCGATTTTTTTATGTAATTTTGCGGGTTACAAGGACAAATTGAACAAAAAACCATATTTTCTATGTACAGAACCCATACGTGCGGCTGTCTGAGAGCCGACGACGTAAACCGAACCGTCACCCTAGCCGGATGGGTGCAGAAAGTCCGCAACCTCGGCGCCATGACTTTCATCGACCTGAGGGACCGCTACGGAATCACGCAGATCGTGGTCGAGGAGCACTCGCCCGCCGAAGCCCGCGAGACGGCCTGCAAGCTGGGCCGAGAATGGGTCGTTCAGGTAACAGGCAAGGTCGTCGAGCGTTCGTCGAAGAACCCCAAGATGGCCACGGGCGACATCGAGGTCGCCGCCGAGAAGGTGGTCGTGCTCCACGAGGCCGAAGTTCCCCCCTTCACCATCGAGGAGACGTCGGACGGCGGCGACGACCTGCGCATGAAATACCGCTATCTCGACCTGCGGCGTCCGCCCCTGCAACGCAACATGATCCTGCGGCACAAGATGGCGCAGGAGATCCGCCGCTTCCTCGACTCGGAGGGATTCCTCGAAATCGAAACCCCCTATCTGGTCAATTCGACGCCCGAAGGCGCCCGTGACTTCGTGGTTCCCAGCCGCATGAGTCCCAACCAGTTCTATGCCCTGCCCCAGTCGCCGCAGACCCTCAAGCAGCTGCTGATGGTGGCCGGCTACGACAAATATTTCCAGATCGTGCGCTGCTTCCGCGACGAGGACCTGCGCGCCGACCGTCAGCCCGAATTCACGCAGATCGACTGCGAAATGTCGTTCGTCGAGCAGGAGGACGTGCTGGAAATCTTCGAACGCTGGGCCAAGCACATGTTCAAGGAGGTGATGGACATCGAACTGACCGAGCCGCTGCGCCGCATGCCGTGGATCGAAGCGATGGAGAAATACGGTTCGGACAAACCCGACCTGCGTTTCGGCATGGAGTTCGCCGACATCACCGATCTGGCGAAAGGCCACGGTTTTTCGGTCTTCGACGATGCCGAATACGTCACCGGATTCGCCGCCGCGGGCTGCGCCGTCTACACGCGCAAGCAGATCGACGCCCTGACGGAGTTCGTCAAGCGCCAGCAGATCGGCGCCAAGGGGCTGATCTGGATCCGCGTCGAGGAGTCGGGCGTGAAATCTTCGATCGACAAGTTCTACACGCCCGACGAGGTCCGCGCGATGGCCGACCGCTGCGGCGCCAAGGCCGGGGACATGGTCTTCATCCTCTGCGGCAAGAAGTTCAAGACGCTGACGCAGCTCTGCGCCCTGCGTCTGGAAGTGGCCCAGCAGCTCGGACTGCGCGACCCGAAGAAGTTCGCGCCGCTCTGGATCGTGGACTTCCCGCTCTTCGAGTGGGACGACGAAACGCAGCGCTACTACGCCATGCACCACCCCTTCACCTCGCCCAAACTGGAGGACGTACAGTATATCGACAGCGATCCGGGCCGCGTGCGGGCCAATGCCTACGACTTCGTCTGCAACGGCACCGAGATCGGCGGCGGTTCGATCCGTATCCACGATTCGAAACTGCAGGCCAAGATGTTCGAGGTACTGGGCTTCACGGCCGAAGAGGCTCAGGTGCGCTTCGGCTTCCTGATGGATGCTTTCAAGTTCGGCGCGCCCCCTCACGGCGGTCTCGCCTTCGGCTTCGACCGGTTGTGTTCGCTGTTCGGCGGCTCGGATTCGATCCGCGACTACATCGCCTTCCCGAAGAACAACGCCGGCCGCGACGTGATGCTCGACGCGCCGGGCTGCATCGACCAAGCCCAGCTGGACGAGTTGTGTCTGTCGCTGGTGAAACCCGCCGAGAAATAACCGGAACACGGAAACGACGATATCCAAAGGAGCACCGCCCGAACGCGGCGCTCCTTTTTTGTTTCCGTTTTTCGCGGCACCGCATTTGCCTATCCGGGGAAAAATACCTATTTTTGAATCGCAAAACACATTTCGAACCATGTCAGCACCCTTAGCCGAACGCCTGCGCCCGAAGACCATCGACGATTACATCGGTCAGGAACATCTCGTGGGTAAAAACGGGGTGTTCCGCAAATTCTTCGAGACGGGCAATGTCCCCTCGTTCATCCTCTGGGGTCCTCCGGGCGTGGGCAAGACCACGCTGGCGAAGATCGTCGCCACGCAGCTCGAACGCCCCTTCTTCACCCTTTCAGCCGTCACCTCGGGCGTGAAGGACGTGCGCGAGGTGATCGAGTCGGCCAAGAAACAGCGTTTCTTCGACGCCAAGCCGCCGCTGCTGTTCATCGACGAAATCCACCGCTTCAACAAATCGCAGCAGGATTCGCTGCTGGGCGCCGTCGAGCAGGGCACCGTGACGCTGATCGGCGCCACGACCGAAAACCCCTCGTTCGAAGTGATCTCGCCGCTGCTGAGCCGCTGTCAGGTCTACATTCTCCGCCCGATGGAGGACAAGGACCTGCAGACGCTGCTGGACCGTGCACTCAAGACCGACGCGGAACTCAAGGCCCGCGAAATCGAAGTCCGGCAGACCGGCGCGCTCTTCAAATTCTCGGGCGGCGACGCCCGCAAACTGCTCAACATCCTCGACATCCTCGCCGGAGCGACCGACGGCAAGCTGACCATCACCGACCAGTACGTCACCGACTGTCTCCAGCAGAATATCGCGCTGTACGACAAAAACGGCGAACAGCATTACGACGTCATCTCGGCCTTCATCAAGTCGGTGCGGGGCAGCGACCCCAACGCCGCGATCTACTACCTCGCGCGCATGCTGGCCGGAGGCGAGGAGCCGCGTTTTCTGGCCCGGCGGCTGGTGATCCTCGCTTCGGAGGACATCGGACTGGCGAATCCCAACGCCCTGCTGCTGGCCAACGCCTGCTTCGACACGGTGCACAAGATCGGCATGCCCGAAGCGCGCATCACGCTGGCCGAAACCACGATTTACCTCGCCACCAGCCCCAAGAGCAACTCGGCCTACATGGCGATCAACAAGGCGATGGCGCTGGTCGAACACGACACCACCAACCGCCCCGTGCCGCTGCATCTGCGCAACGCCCCGACCCGCCTGATGGACAAGGCGGGCTACGGCAAGGGCTACAAATACGCCCACGATTTCGCCGGCAATTTCGCCGAGCAGGAGTTCCTGCCCGACACGCTGGCGGGCACCAAATTCTACGAACCCAACACCGGCAATGCGACCGAAGCGAAAATCGCCGAACGCATGCGCGAACTCTGGCGCGACAAATACAAGTAAATGAAAAAGATCGGCATCCTATCAGACACGCACGGCACGTTCGATGACACGCTGCGGGAATTTTTCAAAGACGTCGATGAAATCTGGCATGCGGGCGACATCGGATCGCTCGAACTGGCCGACGCCATCGCCTCGTTCAAGCCCCTGCGGGCCGTATCGGGCAACATCGACGGCGGCCTTACGCGCCGCGTATACCCCGATTTCCTCTCGTTCGAATGCGAAGGGGTCCGGGTCCTGATGACCCACATCGGCGGCTACCCGCGCCGTTACGATCCGCGCGCCGTGGCGAAGATCCAGTCCCTGCACCCGAAACTCTTCATCGCAGGACACTCGCACATCCTCAAGGTCGCCTTCGACCCGGTTTACGACCTGCTGTTCGTCAATCCCGGCGCCGCCGGAGAGTACGGTTTCCACAAAGTCCGCACCGCCGTCCGTCTGGTCATCGACGGGGCCGACATGCGCGACATGGAGGTCGGCGAATGGCCGCGGAGATAGCAAAAGCGGGAACAAAACATGCGGCGTGATGACGCCGCATGTTTTGTTATGACCCGACAAATCCGCCGCCTGACGGCTCCAGCCGAAACGCAAGCCGACAGAGAACCCGCCGAAAAAAAACAAAAATGCAAAAAAAAGAACTTTACCGTTTTCAAGAGAGATTGACGGGATATACAAATTACAACGATTCGGATACTTTGCCGCTTTCGGCCTCCGAAAAGCATAATCCGGCAAAAAATTATTATATTTGGACCATATCCTGCACAGACAGGATCGAGGACGGTCGGATTACTTCGCACTACTTATCCCGCTCCTGCAGGGGAGTTGCAGATGTCGCCCGGCATACCCGCGTTCTCGGAATACCCGATTCGATCCCGAAGGGTAGGGGATCGTCATTTAACCAATTATCGGTATGATAAGAAAATCCTATTTCAAATTCGCAGCTCTCCTGAGCATGTGTATCGCCGCCGCCTGCAGCGACGACGACCCCGGGAAAAGAGGGGGGGGGAATCTGAGGTAAAGGTCCCCGAAAATGCGGTCGATCTCTCCGCCGCCGGAACCGCAAACTGCTACATCGTAAAACCGGGCGGCACGGTCGTATTCGATGCGCAGTACAAAGGCAACTCCACGACCGAAAGCATCGGCGATCCCGTCTCCGCCGAACTCGTCTGGCAGGACACCAAAAATCTGATTCAGGACATCTATTTCGTCTCCAAGGAGAAAAAAATCGTCGCCGTGACCGCTCCGGGCATAAGCGGCAACGCCGTCGTTGCGGCCTGCGGCGCCGACGGAGAGATACTCTGGAGCTGGCACCTCTGGATCGCCGACTACGATCCCGCCGCATCGCTCTACACCACCCCGGCCAACGCTTCGGGCACGACATGGACCTTCATGGACCGCAACGTCGGCGCCACGACCAACGCCCCCGACAGCTTCGACTGCCACGGCATGATCTACCAGTGGGGACGCAAAGACCCCTTCACCTCGGCCGGGACGTTCACCATAATCAATGAGGATTACAGCTATCAGGTGGACGGCGAACGCCCCATTTACAACATCCTCAACGAAGAACTTCCCAAAATGCGCACCCGCGCCGAATACCACGGAACGATCGCAAAGTCGCTCCGCAATCCGGCGGTATTCTATGCCATGACCTACAATTATACGGGAGAAACGGATGAATACGGACAGGAAATCGTGCTCAACGACTACCGGACCAAAGACTGGACGGACGTTTCGAACGACGATTACTGGGGCGGCGTATCGGGCAAAAAAACCATCTACGACCCCTGCCCCGTCGGCTACAAGGTGCCGACCTGCGACACGGACGGCAATACCCCCTATGCGTGGCTGGTTTACGCCGACATGACGTGGGACGACACGAACCACGGCGCCACGCAGAACGGACAATGGTTCCCTGCCGCCGGCACGCGCGTCTACGCATCGGGCGGACTCGATCATCAGGAGCTGAATCCCTACGGCGGCATGTGGATCGGCACCGCGGGAAAAGCCAGCGCCAACATCGAGGAATATCCCGAACTTTACGGCCAGTATATGTTCATCGTCGATGGCAAACGGACCTTTAAAGTGAGCAAGGACGCCCGTTCGCAAGGCATGTCTCTGCGGTGCGTAAAAGAGTAAAAACCCATTCAGAACACGATACGGACCGTTTCCGGCAGGAGCGGTCCGTATTTTTTCCCGGGCAAGAGGTTCAGGGCCAGCAGGATATGGACGCACAAATAACTTAACATAATATTTACTACATGTACGTCGTTAGATAGTCGAAGAATCAGAAGTTGAAATTATTAATTTTATGACGACGCAACATGCAAATCAAGATCTCGAAGACGCTCGAGGCTATCATAGCCCGGGCGGCATTTAATACGACCAAGGCAGGACTCGACCACTCGCTCAAGGACTTTCTTACGCTGGAACTGCTCCGCGAGGAGGGATCGCTCGCCTACCAGCTTTTATCCTCCCGTCTCAAGGACTGGGAACTCTATCAGATACGCCTGCGCATCGAACGCGAGATGCTCGCCGGACAGCAGAGCGTGACCCAATCCCCCGAAGAGTTTTACCGCGCCTTCACCGAAGAGCTGCGGGCCTGTTCGGGCGCCGCACGGAGCGTTTCGACGGCCCACGCGCTGCGGGCCATCGTCGGCGACCGCTCGACGGCTACCTCGCGCGTACTGGAAATGTACGGCATAACGGGTACGGTAGTGGACGAAGACCTCAAGAAGTTCGCCGTGGGCGACGACTTCCGCACCGAAATTCAGGTGCACATGCTCGACTTCAGCGAAGAGAACAAGCCCGAAGAGAAAACCGCGTCGCACCTGCTCGACAAATTCGGCGTAAACCTGACACGCATGGCCCGCGAAGGCAGGATCGACCCCGTCGTGGGACGTGAGCAGGAGATCGAGCGCGTAGTTCAGATTCTCTCGCGCCGCAAGAAGAACAATCCGATCCTGATCGGCGAAGCGGGCGTGGGCAAAAGCGCGATCGTCGAGGGACTCGCCCTGCGCATCGCAAGCGGCGAAGTACCCTACACCATCGCCGACAAGACGCTCTTCTCGCTCGACGTCTCGTCGCTGGTGGCAGGCACGAAGTTCCGCGGCGAATTCGAGGAGCGCATGCAGCAGCTGCTCGACGAACTGCGCAAGGCGAAGGATACGATCATCTTCATCGACGAAATACATACTATCGTGGGCGCAGGCTCGACGCAGGGCAGTCTCGACACGGCCAACATCCTCAAGCCGGCGCTGGCGCGCGGCGAACTGCAGACCATCGGCGCCACCACGCTCGACGAGTACCGCGAGAACATCGAAAGCGACTCGGCCCTCGAACGCCGCTTCCAGAAGGTCATGGTGGAACCCACCACGCCCGAGCAGACGCTCCAGATCCTGCGCAACATCGCGCCCCACTACGAACGCCACCACAAGGTGCGCTATACGGAGGAGGCCCTGCAGGCGTGCGTGAGCCTCACGGGCCGCTACATCACCGACCGCTTCTTCCCCGACAAGGCCATCGACGTCATGGACGAAGCAGGCTCGCGCATGCACCTGCAGTCGGCGCGCGAACCGGCCGAGCTGCGCGAAATGGAGACGGCGCTCACCGACGCGCAGCGCGAACGCCGCGAAGCGGTCGAAGCGCTGGTCTACGAAAAAGCCGCCTCGGCGCGGATGCGCGAAATCGCACTCCGCTCCAAGCTCGGCGAAACCCGTGCCGAATGGCAGCGGTCGCTGGAAACCAATCCCGTGGAGGTCACCGCAGAAGACATCCAGCAGGTCATCACCTCGATTACGGGCATTCCCGCCGAGCGAATATCGGGCGGCGAAATGACGCGCCTGCAAATGCTCTACGACCACCTCGCACAACGTGTCGTGGGACAGCAGGAGGCCGTGGAGAAGATCGCCCGCACGATCCGCCGCTCGCGCGCCGGACTCAAGGACGAAAACCGTCCGATCGGCGTCTTCCTCTTCGTGGGACCGACGGGCGTGGGCAAGACCCTGCTGGCCAAAGAGGTCTCGAAATGGCTGTTCGACGAACACCGGGGCCTGATCCGTATCGACATGAGCGAATACGGCGAGAAGCACAACGTCGCCCGTCTGATCGGCTCTCCCCCGGGATACGTCGGTTACGGCGAGGGCGGCCAGCTCACCGAAGCGGTCCGCCGCCAGCCCTACTCCGTGGTGCTGTTCGACGAGATCGAAAAAGCGCACCCCGAGGTTTTCAACTCCATGCTGCAGATCTTCGACGAGGGACACCTCACCGACGGCTCGGGCCGCAAGGTGGACTTCCGCAACACGATCATCATCATGACGTCGAACGTCGGGTCGCGCAACGTGGTTCAGAAATCGGTACAGGTAGGTTACAGCACCGTTTCGAAAAGCGCCACGGCGGCCACCGCCCCCCGGTGCGAATACCGCAAGGCCCTCGAACAGACCTTTGCGCCGGAGTTCCTCAACCGTATCGACGACATCGTGCTGTTCCGCACGCTGGAGATCTCCGACGTAGAGCGGATCATCGAACTGGAACTGCAGGGACTCTTCGAACGCACGCGCCGGCTGGGTTACAAGGTGAAGATCACCGACGGAGCCAAACGCCGTCTGGCAGCCATGGGCTACGAATCGCGCTACGGCGTCCGTTCGCTCAAGCGTACGCTGATGGACAACGTCGAAGAACCGCTCTCGACGCTCATCATCGACGGCAAGCTCCACGAAGGCGACACGGTCGTCGTCGAATCGGGCAAACCCAACGGCGTCAGGATACGCGTGGCATAGCGGACGGTCGATTTCCAATCTTCCCGTTGAAAGAGGCCGGTTTAAAGCCGGTCTCTTTTTTTATGCCGTCCATTTTTTCACCCCATAATTACCTGAAAGATTATTTTTTAACTAAATTTGTACGAATTTAATACAGTTTCACAACACCGACATGCGTCAGATTCTCCTGAAAGCCCTTGCGTCGGGGCTTATTATGTCCCTGTTCCCTTTCGCCGCAGTATCGGTGCCCGCCGGGCCGTCACACGCCGACAGCCTGCTCGGGCTTTTACCGAAAACACACGATGCCGCCGGCCGGGAGCGGATATACGTCCAGCTGGCCGACCTGAGCGGCGACAGCCTCGAACTCGCCACACCTTACTGGGAAGCGGCGCTCGCCGAAGCGCAGAAAGCCGGGGACGTCTACGGCTGCAAGGAGGCGCTGGATTTTCTGGTCCGCAAATTCGCCGGCCGCGACACACAACGGGCCGAGAAGTACATAGCCCTCTCGGACAGCATTCTTCCGGAACCCCGCCACGCCCTGTTCCGCTCGTCGCTTTACGCTTACTACATCTGGAAACAGATGAACGAAAACAACTCGGTCGAAACGGTAAAACAAAAACTGGATATACTCAAAAGCAAAATCCGCGGCGAACTCACACCCGAGGAGCAGATCGAATGCGAATTCCTGACGGGACTCTCCATCGACTTTTCGTCGCTGGTGACCGAAGCCTACGACAATATCGGCGAGGCGATCCCCTATGTGGAGCAGGCGCTGGAAAAACTCGAAAAATATCCGTTGGAAGAGCGTCTCCACATGGAACGGATCTGCCGCGACGAGCTTTCCGATCTCTACATGCTCAGCAAAGACAAACGCGCCGAAGAGCAGATCGGACAATGTATCGACCTGCACCGCAAATGGCTGGCGATGGACGACCGCTTCGACCGTCCCCACCGCGACACGACGGGCTACATGATGCGCGCTTATTCGAAGATGGTCCGCCTGCGCGATCTGATCAGCAAAGAACAGGCGACCGAATATTATGAGAAATGCATGAAGTTGGCCCGCGCCAAAAACGACCTGATCGAAATTTACGGCACCAGCGCCCGCTATTACCAGCATATGGGCGATTATAAAAAGGCCGTGGCTTACATCGACTCGACCATAACCCAATACAAACGCAAGGGCATAAAAGTAGATTTCGCCCCCATTTATGCCACCCAATCCTACCTGTATGAAGAAATGGGCGATTACAAAAACGCCCTCGAAGCCGTGCGGACAGCCAATTCGATCCGATACGACAACCGGGTGCAGGAGGCGCAGAACAGCCTTGCCGAGGTGCAGACGCTGTTCGATGTAGGCAAACTGGAATTCGAAAAGTCCCGGCTGGCCAACCGCATGAAATTCATCGCCCTGCTTGCCGGCGGCGTGCTGGTGCTGCTGCTCGTCGGCTGGATCGTCTACCAGTACGTCATGGTCCGGCGGCTGAAGCAGATCAGATGGCAGCTGACCGCCGCCAACGAAGAGATAACCCGCCAGAGCCGCCGGACCATGACGTACTGG
>JAJPZH010000239.1 GCA_021204515.1 Alistipes sp.
TTATTACGCTGGGTATTTACAAATTGTTCGAATTGATCATCTGCCGCCGTGAACGCCGCATGATTATCGAGAAAATGGACGGAAACGCCCTGATCGACTACCTGAAACTTATGCCGATGGGAATCCGCACGGGCGCGCCGATCTCCGTACGGACGGTTTCGGGGGCGACTTCGGGTGCGTTTAAAACAGGCTGCCTGCTGCTGGGACTGGGGCTGGGACTGCTCTTCGGGTTTATGCTGCTGAACTGGAGCTGTTACGAGGCTTCGCGCGAGGTGCGGAGCGTGGTGTATGGGGGAGCGATCCTCTTTTTCGGGGGACTCGGACTGGTCGTCTCGTTCATCGTGGAGCGGGCGCTCTCGCGCAAAGAGAAATAGGTCGGTTGTGTGCAGCCGAAAAAAGGAGCGCTTCGCTGGAGCGCTCCTTTTCTTTTTCGGGGAAGTCCCGCGGGAGAACGGTTGTTCGCGGGAGGGGATTTCCGGCCTGATTGTTCCGGATAGTCTCCTAACGGGGTTTTCCGGCGAGGTTCTCCCTGCGTGGCTTCCGGGACGTTGAGTCTATTCCATCGGTCGTATGCGGACTTCGGTTACGCCTTCCAGCTCGCGGGCGAGACGGTCGGTGTCGGTTTTCTCTTCGACCTCGCCGTAGTGGTAGGGATAGAAGATCGCCGGGCGGATCGCCTTGACCGCTTCGACTGCCTGATCCACGGTCATCGTGTAGGGCTGATTGACCGGGAGGAACGCGATGTCGATATTCTTGAGGGCTTTCATTTCGGGCGTGGGTTCCGTATCGCCCGCGATGTAGATGCGCGTGCCGCCGACGGTAAGGATATAGCCGCAGTCCTCGCGGTCTTTGGGGTGGAACTGCAGGTGTCCGTCGGTGGTGTTGTAGGCGGCTACGGCCTCGACCTTGAGGTAGTCGCGCGGTGCGGCGACGCTGCCCGGCCGCATCGTGTAGCAGTTCATTTCGAACGCTTCGGCCGAGGTGCGGTCGCAGAGGATCTCGGTTTGCGGCGTCTGGATCGCTTCGACGGCGGCCACGTCCAGATGGTCGTAATGCGAATGGGTGATCAGGATCACGTCGGCCTTCGGCAGCGCCGCGTATCGGGCGTAGCCGCTGACGGGATCGACGTAGACGTATTTGCCGCCGACCTCGATCGAAAGCGAGGCGTGCCGGAAGAAGGTGATCGTGATTTGCGTGCCGTCGCGCGTGGTCAGCGTGTCGGCGGAGTATTCGGGCGCTGCTTTCTTTCCGCAGCCGAACAGTGAAAGGATGGACATAAGCAACAAGAGTTTTGGGTTCATGCTTCAAATATTGTACATAACAACGCCAATATAGTGAAAAAAAGTGAAATATTCGTACCTTTGGCCCGCATTCGAATTTGAAAAACGATGAAGACGATTTTAAAAAAGCTGGTCGTGCTGGCCGCTGCGCTGTTTGCCGCTGCGGGGGGCGCGGCGCAGGATGCGGACAGGATATTGGGGGTGTACAAGGCCGTGGAAGAGGGCAAGGAGTCCAAAGTGGAGTTCTCGCGTCAGGCCGACGGCACATACCGCGGGCAGATCGTCTGGCTCAAGAATCCGAACAATCCCGACGGGACGCCCAAACTCGACGTGAAGAATCCCGACAAGTCGAAGCGCGCCGTGCGTGCGGACCGGGTCGTGGTGGTGGACGGCGTGAAATACGACGCGGAGAAGGGCGTCTGGAACGGCGGCCGGGTGTACGATCCGACCAAAGGCAAGAGCTACAAGGTCGAGGTGTCGTTCGAGGACGACCGGACGCTGCGCGTCAAAGGATCGCTGCTGGGGTTCAGCCGTTCGGTCTATTGGAAAAAAATCGAATAAATGTGCATTTTTTAGTGCGGAGACGCAGTATTTTTCGTTTTTGTACGTTTATATCGCATAATTTAGTATTAAAACTCTTATGATGAAAAAGTTTTGTTCGTTGCAGCGGTGGCTATGTCGCTGGTTTTTAGCGGGTGTATGAAGGAAGACGACACCTACAAGAAATTAAAGCCCGTACAACCGGGGCTTAACATCTACACCGGTGCCATGAATCAGAATATCGTGTTGATGCAGCAGGCCGATTTCGGCATGCGTCTGGCGATGCTGGTGGCCGAGGCCGACAAACAGCAGAAAACGATCGACGAAGTGACGGTAGGCAGCAGCAATACCCTGCTGAAGAGACAGTTGCTGGGTAACGCGAAAGTCGAGGCCGTGACGACCGGTTACAAAATCACGTTCGATTCCGATTATGCGGACATCGACAGCTATGTCCGCAAGGGGACGCTGCTGATCGACACCAACGATGCGGCACTGCTGAAAGATGCTACGGAAAGCAAGCCGTGGACCGTTGCTTTCGAGGATAAACTGACGCTGGGTTATTCGGGCGGCGACATGCAGGCCATTACGCTGACGGGCGGCTTGACGGAGCTTTATTTCGACGAGACGTCGAGCGAATACGTAATCGAGCTGGAGGCCCAGCAGTCCTATGTCGGCAAGACTTCGGACCTGACCTCCAACTGGAACGGCAAATTTACGGTGAAGCCTGAAAACGTGAATTTCACCTATACGGACTGCGCGGGTAAAAAGTTCATGGTAAACGGCACGGCTTCGGGCCGGACGTTCAATACCTATGACGGCGTTTCTGCAACGACGATGAGCTTCCGGATGACCAACGGCGAGTATTACTCCTCGTCGCGTCTGTACGGCGGAAAGATCGAGGCGTCGCTGGGCGACGGTTACAATCCGAGTCTCTATCCGTCGAAGGACGTCATCGTGGAATTCAGCGTGGACGGCACGCGGCTTCGCCAGACGATCACCTATGCCGGTTATACCGTGACGATTTAAAGTATGCTGTTCGATAAAAAGAGCGGGGTTTTTCGGCCCCGCTCTTTTTTGTGTCGCTATATCTCCGTAGTCAGGAAGATTGTCTGTCGAGCCGCATGACCGAAGGGATGCAGAATGCGACGAGCCCGATGCAGCAGATGACCGTGCCGGCGACGACGAAGGTCGTCGTCAGACCGACGTGCTCGGCGAGGAAGCCCGTGCCGAGCAGGCCGATCGCCGAGGGAAGCAGTCCGAAACTGTAGTACAGCGACATGACGCGCCCCAGCACTCCGGCGTCGATGCGGCTCTGGATGACGGAGACGAACGACGAGTTGAAGACGCTGCTCGTGACGCCTTCGATCAGGGAAAGGGCGGCGAAGAGCGCGAATGCCGTGGGCGGCAGCATGCCCGATGCGGCGAACAGCAGTCCGATGGTCAGGTACATCAGATTTATCAGTACGATGCGGTTTACGCGGTAGGTGCGGGCGCCCATGACGGCGCCGCCGATAAGCGCGCCGCCGCCCCACACGATCTCGATCAGGCTCATCTCGTAGGCTCCGCCGCCGAAATGCTGCAGCGTCATCAGCGGGAACATGACGCCGACGGGCATGATGAAGAACCACACGAGGATCGCCAGCGTGAAAAACCAGCCCATGCCCGGCACGGCGTGCATGGCGCCGAACCCTTCGCGGAACTCGCGCCAGAGGCTGGGCTTCTGCGCCGTGCTGCGTTCGGGGTTGGGAATGCGGACCAGCAGCAGGGAGGTGCAGGCGATAAAGGCCCCCGCGACGTCCAGCAGCAGGATGTTGCCGATGCCCGTCAGGTTGATCAGCAGGGCGCCGAACGCAGGCCCGATGATGTTCGACAGCGAACTGATGATCTGGTTGATGCCGGCGATGCGCGTCAGCTGCTGCTTGGGCGCGAGCAGCGGCACCGAAGCCTGCATGGCGGGGGTATGGAAGGCCGATCCGATGGAGCGGCAGGCCAGCAGCACGTAGATATGCCACATTTGGGCTATGTCGAGCCAGAAAAGTACGGCGAGGACGAAGGTGCAGAGCGCGATGAAACTGTCTGCCAGAATCATCGTCCATTTACGGTCCCAGCGGTCCACATAGACGCCGACCAGAGGACCCAGCAGCGACTGGGGCAGCATGCCGGCAATGGCGGCCAGCGCCAGCACCTGTGCCGAGCCTGTTTCGAGGCTCACCCAGAAGATGATGGCGAAGGCGACGACCGAACTGCTCAGGATCGAAGCCAGCTGTCCGCTCCAAATGACGGCGAATGTCTTTTTCCAGTTTCCCACGCTGCGTTTTTTCGTTTACATGCCGATACGCGGGAAGACGAAGCCTACACGCGTTTGGTCGGACCAGAACCAGAGGTACTGCCGGTCCGATTTGAGCAGCACGAAATCTTCGATGCTGCCGATATTGAGTCCCATGTTGTCGGCGAAAGCTCCGCGGACCTTCTGTCCGTCGGCGGGCATCGTCTCCAGCTGGAGACTGACAAATTTCAGGCCCGTGTCGTCCTGAATGCGGAACGTCAGCGTCGAGGGATCGACGAACAGCTGCTGGCTCGCTTTGTCGAAGAGCTGCAGCGCTTCGCCGCTGCGGTAGATGCCGACGGCTTGGGTCTCTTGCAGCGCCGTGCGCTGGGCCTTGAGAGTCGGGTCTTCGGTTTTGTCTTTCGAGCAGGAGGCTGCGGCGACGAGACAGATCAATATGAAATATTTGAGTCGTTTCATGGCGGATGCTATTTGACGGTGATGTATTTGACGATATACTGTTGCTGCGACTCGTCTTCGGCGTCGGTGACGACGGCCATGATGCTGTGCTCGCCTGCTTCGAGAGTCGTATAGGTGCTTTCGGTTTTCCGGTCGTCGATGTACCAGTCGATTCGGCCGATCGTGCCCCGGTAGTCGAGCAGGCTCAGCCTGACCGGCGTGTCGTGCGTATACCCTTCGGCGGGGACGGAGATGCGTACGCTTTTATAAGTATAGGTAGGCTCTGTGTCGAAAGTCAGGTCTTTGCTGTTGTCTACCGTGTCGGATACCTGTGCGATGGAGACCGTATATTCGGTGGCGGGCGACAGGCCCGTTATGTGGAAAGCGTTGCAGCCCGTTACGGTCGCTGAATTCTGTGTTGCCGCCGATTTCCATGTGATTTTCCACTCGGCCGCCGGATCGCCCTCCCATGTCAGCAGGGCGTCGTACTGCATGGCGCTGACTTCGGCCTTGAGATTGGCTTTGGTCTTGACCGACAGCCGGACCTGCGAACCGTCGAGCTTTATATCGCTGAACGAAACGGAGGGCTTGCCGCTGTTCCAAGAGATGTAGTCCGTGTTCGTTTCGGGGGAGAGTGTCGTTATGTTGTTCGCCCCCGGGAAGAACGTCTTCTGGGGAACGTCGTAGGACGACCGGCCCGGAACCGACCGCACGAGTTTCATGCATTCGTGGGCCGGATTGTTGTTGAGCGTATTGTAGGACCACTGCGGGGCGTATCTGCTGGTGTAATCGACATGATATACGAGCAGGCCGCGGCAGTCTGCCGTGCTGTTGAGGGGCTGGTCCCATTTATTGTTCCGGGTGTCGCGGTTCTCCAGCAGGAAATAATCGTTCGTCGTCGGCGTCTGCACCAGATAGCCTTTGTTGTCCGAGACCGGAGCGAGCGTGTAGGAGCCGTTTTCCGTAATCTCTTCGGGTTCGGCCCAGCCGACCATCCAGCGTTCCAGAATATTGAGCGACGGCGGCGTGCGGCTGTCGTTGTTATAGTTGCCCGAGCACATCAGCGAGAAACTCTCCAACGCAGGCGCGGTGCCGCCCGATGCCGAGTAGTCGGTGTCGTAAAAGTCGGGCCAGCCCAGCACATGGCCGAATTCGTGACAAAAGGTGCCGATGGCGGTCATCTTGTAGCTGCCGTTCAGCTCTGCGCCGCAGGCGTATCCCGCGAGCTGAACGCCGTCCAACTGGACATTGAAGCCTCCGTAGCGGACGTCCCACCGGTGGGGCCAGATGCTTTGCGTATCGCCTGAGTCGGCCTGTCCGCGTCCGGCGTAGAATACGAAAACGTCGCGGATCGTGCCGTTGTCGGCGAAGTCGGTGAAATTGACGTCGTTATCAGCCAGCCGGCATGCTTCGACGATCAACTCGGCCGCATTTTCACTGCCGTCGCTTCCTGCATAATATGCCGATGTTTTCGATGCTTTGTAAGGACCTACCACGACGAATTCGGGATCGAACAGTTTGTTGGAATTGTCCTGATAGTAATTCCATGCGCTTCCCGTCGCACCGTTGACGCTGTAGCCGTCCTGCATGAGCAGGTTGCGGAAATCCTGCTGTGCCGATGCCGAGGTGAATTTTTTGTCCGAGGATTCCACCAAGATAATCAGCGATTTGAGTTTGCCTGTTGTCTGGGCGGAGGTGATGCGCTGGGGTGGGGCGGGCTTCCCCGCGGCGGAGAGTGCCGGGGCCTGCGTTTGCTGCGGTGCCGGCATATTCATCGGCTTGACATAGGTCGGCTTCAGTTCTTTTCCCAGCCGCGAGACGACGGCTTTTTCATCGGCGGTGAGTGCATTTACCGGACGGGCTTTGACTTTTGTCGGGACCAGTTTTCCCGAAGCTGAGAGTTCGGCGTAATAGAGGTCGCCGTCGGGACCTCCGGTCAGCGTGTAGCCGTCCGAGGAGAGCATGTAGTGGCGGCGCTCGTCACCGACGAGGCGGACGGTGAGCTGCGTGCCGTCGCTTTGGGTTACTTGGATGAGACCCGGCTTGGCGGGAACGGCATGCGCAGTTCCGATACCGCAGAGAAGCGCTGCGGACGCGGCGGCAAGCGAAAGGAAAAAGTGTCGCATATAATTTTATTTAGATATAAGTGTATAAATGTACGATAAAATCCGGAAATTGCTGCCGATTTTATCGAAAACCGCTTCGTACGGTTATATATCGGAACTAAAAAAGGCGGATACCGAGGTATCCGCCGCTATAAACCTTTCCGCAGAAG
Organism: Alistipes sp.; assembly: GCA_021204515.1. Taxonomy (GTDB): domain Bacteria; phylum Bacteroidota; class Bacteroidia; order Bacteroidales; family Rikenellaceae; genus Alistipes. Next base: position 6,821 of record JAJPZH010000239.1, read on the forward strand.
GGTTATTTAACTGCTTTAACTATTGCCTCAAATGCCTTCGGCTCGTTCATCGCCAGATCGGCCATAACCTTGCGGTTGAGGGCGATGCCCTTGGCATTGACTTTGCCGATAAATTGCGAATAGGTCATTCCCTGTGCGCGGACTGCGGCGTTGATACGCGTGATCCACAGCGAACGGAATGTCCGCTTCTTGAGTTGACGGTGTGCATAAGCATAGCACAGACCTTTTTCGACCGTGTTTTTCGCAACGGTCCAAACGTTTCCCCTTGAACCAAAGTTACCTTTGGCAAGTTTCAAAACTTTCTTTCGACGTGCGCGTGACGCAACTGCGTTTACTGAACGTGGCATATTGC
>JAJPZH010000150.1 GCA_021204515.1 Alistipes sp.
ACCCCATAGCCCTTACATACTTGCCTCTATTAATAATCTAATACTAGCAAATAAAGTAGCTCAACATCATCCAAAAGAAGTTCAAGGAAAGATTAATAAGAATTTGTGGATAAAACGAGATAAAGTATATGCACCCATAATAAAAATGGAACCGCGTCAGAAATTATCGACTCTGAATTTGATATTATTCAGCAAGAAGTAATTGATGATGTCTCTCATCAAATTTAATCCTAAATTTGATTTATAAATAGAATATACAAAGCAAAAATTTTGATGTCTTAAACATAACAGGAGCGCGCTAATTGACAAAAGCAAAGATAGTATATTGTTTTCTGAGAGTCAAATCTTATGGATAGCTATTCATATAAAAATCAATGCAACCCTAACGATCCCATGAATACGGATATGAATTGTCTGCTATTCCTCTAAACCAAGCATGATCCTCTGCAGCCAGCCGTATATGATGACAATGTTTCTACTTGTTATCAGAATTCAAATAAATCATAAAAATACCAATATCAGATTGCTTTCAATCAGTTATAAAACTTAGGAAAAATTTTTGAATCGACCTAATAATTCCGGCATATCCATTCTCCGAAGAACAGATCGTAGATAGCATATACCCCATTCTCACAGGTAATATAGTCTTTGCCAAGCAATCCCCGAAGTGCCGCCTGCACGGAACTGGCCGAGGATAATCGATATTTTTCCACAAAAGCGCCGGAGGTAATGTTTTGCACGGTTCCCTCTTTGGCTATAGCGATCAACAGCTCCTTTTGCTTTTCGGGCATCCGGAACAGCGTTTCGGTATATACATACTTCATCGTATCGAGGATGTTCTGTAACGCTGCGTCAATCATTTCGACAGAACAATTGCCGTTCTGCTCAGTCATGGAATAAAGTACATTGAGCATCTTCTGCATGTACCATGTGATACCGTTGAATCGCTCGTAGATCGTTCTCACGACCTCTTCGGAAATTGCTTTACCTCCGTTTTTGAAGTGCTGCCGGGCGAAGACTATATATTTATCAGGGTTGATACTTTCGAGGTGCATCATTGATACGCTCTGGTAGAACGGACGCGAAGCACTTAGGAACATGTTACCCATTGTATGTCGCTGACTTCCGGCAAAGATGAAATGCGCATTGGTACAGTGTTGCACATAGGTGCGCAACAGTGCCTCTACATTCTTCTCTGGATAGTAAGCTATTTGCTGAAACTCGTCGATAGCCACAATACAGGGCTTGTCCGCTGTATCGAGGTAGCGGAAAATTTCCTCCAACGTGGTATTCGAATAGCGAATATCCCCCAGTTGCAGGTTGAAGGACGGCGTACCCGCCAAATCGAAGGAGATGCCTGCTTGCAAGGACTTCACGCTGTTCCAGAAGGTTTCCAATGCCTTGCGACCTCGTGGCTTGAGGCCTTCGAGAATGACCTTGCTGAGTGTGAAAACAAGTTCTTTCAAGGATTTGGTAGCATAAATATCCGCAAAAAACGTATAATACCCTGATTTTAATAGCGGGTTTTCGAAACAATGCTGGATCAAGCCGGTCTTTCCCATACGCCGCGTGGAAATCAAGGCGATGTTATTCCCATTGACTATGTCGCTAATCAGTCGTGTACTCTCGGTTTCTCTGTCGCAGAAATATTCCGCAGAAACATAGCCGCTAATGATGAAAGGATTTATCCGTTGCATTTGTCATTACTTTTTATACAAAAATAATTATTATTTTATAATAATCAAAATAGATGAGGGGCTTTCTCTTCAATAAAAGGACGCAATTTTTCAGATTGCAATCTGTGTAAAACGCCATACTTTGAGGGTTAATCCCTCAAAGTTGTACAGACAGATACCTATCAACATATTTCATACTTTGGGCTATCGACCTATTAATGAAAAATATACATATAAACTAACGTTCAGATCACAACAAAAAAATTCTACTATAGAGAATATATAGTTCCCAACTCCCTATAACGTTCTCAAGCACTTTTCCGTTTTCATGCACAAAGATAATGCACGGCCTACCCCCTGCAAGGTCATGTAAATTTTGGCAAAAAAAACTGCACATGTTTGTGCAGTTTTTTTATGCCAAAAACCTTGCAGGTGGTCGGCTGCGCCGTCCGTGCATTACACTTGTGCCAAAACCGGAAAAGGTGCTTCCACTACCGGATTTAAAATTATAATATTAATTATTAAATAATTATGAATATCACAAAATATATAAAAATACTCCTTGTATTGCTTGTATGCATCATAGGGATACTCTACTGGCAGACTCTCCTACGGGTAATCGCATGGCTAATCATCCTGTATTTAACCATTAAACTGGTAATCAGAATACTATGTGCATTCTGATACCGATAATGATTCTTTACTTATTGTTTCACTAAAATACATTACAACCATGAGAAACGGATGGGATTCCAATCGTTGGGACGAAAACTGGGAAGAACCGTATTTCACCCGCAAAGAACGTATGCTCGACCAGGCCGAACGAAGCCTCGACGCAGACCCGACATTAGGCTACGGATTAGGCAATAGCCGCAATTACATCGCTTTCGAAAAATCCGAAGCGGAAAAAGCCTACGACCGTAAACGTCGAATATCCCGAGGTCGTTACCGCCGTTCGACATACAAGGTTTTTACCCGCGAAGAGGCGATCAAACTCTCGCTGATCAAAGGATAAACCGGAGAAAATCTCCACTACACTTTGTATAATTCCTTTTATTCGTATCTTTGCTAACACATTTATTAACGAAATTCATGGAACAACAGGATATCCGCTGGTTACAGCGATTCTCAAATTACCGCAAAGCCCTTCAAAAACTCGCTGCGGCCGTAGAAATCATCTCCAAGCAAATAGACTGGGAGAAAGAGGTCGACGATCTGCTGCAGGAGGGATTGATCCAGCGTTTCGAATACGTTCATGAACTGGCGTGGAAAGTAATGAAAGATTACGAGGAATACCAGGGCTATACCGAAATTCGGGGCTCCCGAGACGCAATACGGCAAGCCCTCAGCATCGGACTGATCGACAACGACGAATGGATGGATTCCATCGCGGATAGAAATCGGACATCGCACGATTACGACAATCAATCCGCAGACTCGATTACTGAGCGTATCATCCATACCTATTATCCGTTATTCAAGCAGTTCGAACAGAAAATGAATTCTATTTCCGGTCTCGAACCTCAATTATTCGAGAAATGAAATACGGACTTACAGATACAGCTTGGGAGAAACTGCAAAACCTGTTCGCTCTTCACGACAAAATCCGACAAGTGATTCTCTATGGCTCGCGAGCCAAAGGGAATTACAAACCCTTCTCGGATGTGGATATCGTACTGATCGGTGATGAGTTGACACAGCAAGACCTGAACCGAATCGTCTTGGAGGTAGACGACCTGCTGTTACCCTACCAATTCGACATCGCGATATTCCAGAACCTGACAAACCCGGAGTTGATCGACCATATCCGGCGCAGGGGAATCGTGATCTATGATAAAAGCAAGACATAGTCAAAGAAAATATCTCCAACAGAAGTTTCGTCCTCGGGCGAAACTTTTATTTTTTTCATACAAAACTTCGACCATGGATTACATCCCTGCAACCAAGTAACCGTTTTTCCCAAAAAGCCGTTACACATCGCCCGACAGTTCTCACTATCGGGCGACTGCTTTTATATCTCATAACCCCCATTTAACAATCATTAAACCCTGCCTTGCCCGGCAGACTACACCAAACGGGCACAACACCATGAACAACATCGAATTGCAACAAGGACTCAACAATGTCGTGACCAATCGCGTACAACGCATGATCGAAACCCGGCGTCCCGTCGTTCAGCAGACCATCGACCGCCTGATCGCCGAATCGAAGATCGCACAGGACTTCGTGGCACCCATCGGCGTCGAACAGCGAAAAACAGGAACCGCTCCCGTCATCACATTCTCCGCAGAGCAACAACTGCAGATGAAGATGCCGCAAGGAGCATTCTCCCTTCATTCGAACGCCGTAGGCCAATTGGCCGAGAAGATGGCGATCCCTTCGAAATATCTCCGGGAATTGTCCGGCGGAAGTTCTTGGCAACGACAGTTGGCGGCTCAGATTCTCAATGAACATTCCGGGTGGAGCCCCCGCACGCGCGTTCTGATCCGGTCCGTAGGTTCTCAAGTACGAGGCATTCTCTCCGATAGCTACCGGCGTCTGAACAGCGAGCGGATTCTCATGGCTTTTCTCAATATGGCCATAGCACAGGGCGCCGTAGCCTACGACGCCCTGATGACCGATACGAAAATTTGGGTCGAAACCATCCTGCCGCAACCCATCTGCATTCCCACACGCCTGAACGGTGAAGTGATGATCTACATGGGCGCCCGCTTTTCAACGTCCGACTACGGCGACGGAGCGGTCGACATGCGGGCTTTCCTCCTGAACGGAGTATGCCTGAACGGCATGGTCCGCGAAACGATGATGAACAAGGTGCATCTCGGAGCCCGCCTCCCGGATAATCTCCAACTCTCGGAGCGCACCTATCGTCTCGATACCGAAGCGACGACCTCGGCAGTGAAAGATGTCGCCCGACTTCTTTACAGCAAGGAGAATATCATGCAGAAAGCGATCGAGATTCAGGAAGCAAGCGAAGTCGAAGTGGACTTCGAGAACGAGCTCAAACGTCTTGTCAAAGCCAACAAACTCCTTAAAAACGAAAGCGAAGGCGTACAGAAACTCCTGATGAACAACAATCCCGACGACGGGCTGCAAGGAGGAGCATCCCTTTGGAAACTTACGCAGGCAATTACGGCCTACGGCCGTGATCTCGACTCATCCCGAACCCGCGAGTTGCACGAAATATCCGGAGAGCTGCTTAATCGCGTCAACCGAAAAATGGCTTGAATCAGTGATAGAGGCTGTCTAACAATCCGAAGTTAGGCTGCCTCTTCTTCCTATTCAATTTCAAAATCATATATCTATGTCCTATCGGATCATTCCCCAGCGCATCCCGCAGGAACGACGCGCTGAACTCAATGAAAAAATTCTCTACACAATCACCCAAGGGAAAGATGAAATCCCCAAAGAAACGATCTTCAACAGCTATACGGGACGCGGAGGGTTACACGGCCTCAATCCGGCCGACTTCAAAAATTACCACGCCTATGCCGAGGCCAAAAAGAAATACGAACTGGGACAATTCTTCACGCCGCATGACCTTTGCCGTCAGATCGTCGAACTCGCAGAGCCGACACCTGCCGAGACGGTCCTCGACATGTGCTGCGGAATCGGCAACTTTTTCAACTGGATACCCAATCTTTACAACGCCTACGGCTATGATATCGACCCCGATGTCGTGAAAGTCGCCCGCTACCTCTATCCTGAAGCCAATATCAGCCAACAGGATATCTGTTGCTTCAATCCCGACATGCGGTTCGACATCGTCTTCGGCAACCCTCCCTATAACCTCGAACTCGACAATGACCTTTCCCAATTCTATTTCTGCAAGAAGGCCCATGAAGTGCTGAACCCCGCTGGACGGCTGTTTCTGATCGTCCCCAAAACCTTCATGCAAAGCGAACTGTGGGATAAATCCCAGATTCTCGCCGTAACACGCAGATTCTCGTTTCTCGGCCAGACCTTGCTCGACGAAAATCTGTTCGCAGGAAGCGGGGTCGAGGATTTCGAAACCAAACTCATGATCTTCACCCGCGAATCGGAACATATCGAAAACCGCCCCTACCGAGATGACGAGTTCGTATCGATGGAGACTTTGAAATCCCGCATCCTCGCATTCCAAAAGGTAAAACAGTCGCTCAAACTGCAATTACGTCAGGAAACGAGCCATCTCCTGCAATCCGAAGAGTTCGAATTCAACTATAAACTCAGCAAATACCTCTACGAGTTGAAGACCCATCCGCATCTGCGGGAAAAAACGGATCAGGCCATAGCGCTCGTCACGAAATTCCGGAACCAGAAACCTCCGGAGAACTGCAGTCGCCTCCAGTATCAGGAATACGAAAAAACGAAACTGACCTATGCCAAAGTACTGGCTGTAATCCGGCGATATATCCGGCGACAGTACGATGTTCCGCGCAAAGAGATTTCCCTTGTAAAGACGAACTATACCTACAAACTCAAGGCATATGCACCGCACCTGCTCGACGATATCCCGGTAAAGGAACGGGAGAAATCCATCTACGAACTGACGATCGCCTGCGGAGGACTCCCCGAACCCGTCGCCAATATGTCCCCCAATGCCGATCAGCAATATGCACAAGCCATGCGGCTCATACGCAGGAAGTACCGCCGATACATGCAACAGGAAACACCCATCCTACAAATGAAACAGGATGAGGCGCTCGCCGCATATATCGACAAGCTGCGATTCTACAACAAGGATATGGAGATTTGTGAGTTCACACCGCTTCAGAAGCACGACATGAACCTGCTCTACCAACGCAGGTATTCGCTGCTCAACTGGCAGCAGGGCTCCGGAAAAACGGCTGTGGCATATCATTTCGGTCGCTACCTGCGTCTGCAAAAGCAAATCCGTTACACCGTGGTCCTCGCACCGGCGATCGCCATTGAACTGACATGGCTTCCATTCCTCTCCCGGGAGAAAAAGCGGTTCGTACACGTCAAACGACCCGACGATCTCGACCTCGTACGTCCCGGAATGTTCGTCGTCGTATCGATCTCCATGCTCGGGACCCTCAAACGCGCGATTAAACGCTTCATGCGAAGATGCTCACATAAAATCGCCCTCATATTCGATGAATCAGACGAGATTACAAACAACGAAACACTGCGTACCCGTCTTTCGCTCAACCTTTTCCGCCGTGCGAAATTCAAAATGCTCGCGACAGGAACCACGACCCGCAACAATATCGGGGAGTTATACGGTCAGTTCGAAATGCTCTACAACAACTCCGTAAACATGATATGCTGGTGCGAAGAGGTATACACCGAAGATCGCGAGAGCTATTCCATATCCTCCGAATCGAACGAATATTACGGCAAACCCTTTCCGCCACGCGGCGGCGGACGTCTTTTCAAACGCTGTTTCTGTCCCGGAAAAACGACGGTATTCGGTATCGAGAAACACAATCAGGA
>JAJPZH010000211.1 GCA_021204515.1 Alistipes sp.
TCGCCGGTATCGTCCGAAAATTTTTAAGACAAAAATTATACATAAAAAACATATCCGGCCAAAAAACAGACTATTTTTTCCAAATCGGTCATTCAATAAGTCCATTCTCCGCCCCCCCCGGATAAAACCCCGCCGTAATCTTATCGATCATTAGCCGTCTGCGGATCTCGAAACGCCCATCGCCCGCCGGCAAAGATATATGACATGTCATTATCCCGTCCGTCCGAATCCCCCAGAAAGCCGATTCAGTATACTGCTAACCCGATATACCAAAGTAATCTTATTCAATTCTGAAGAACAACAAAAATTTAAGGCATTAGAAACGAAATCATAAAATCAAGGACGTAAAAGCTATTCGCGTCTCTTGCAAGATATATCAGTAAAAGCCGCTCTTTTGGGAGCGGCTTTTCAATTTGGTATATCAAAGTATATATCTGTTCCGAAGTTAATCGGCGGTAGAGACTATTCTTTCGTTTGAAAAGGAGTAGGGCCGCTCGGGACCCGTTCCGCGCGTCGTATCGGGACGTTCCGACATGCGGAAACGAAGATGCGCCCCTTTCGTCAGATCACCATGCTTCAAATAGGTCCGGTCGTATCTCCTACCGTTGAGTTTCATCTCTGCCACGTAAGGTGTCTCCGGTTTATTGTCTTTCGCATCGATGCGGATCGTCTTCCCGTTTTCGAGGGTTAGCCTAACCTTACGGAACAACGGCGATCCAAGAATATACTCGTCTGTACCCGGACACACGGGATAGAACCCGAGAGCTGAAAACACATACCAAGCCGATGTCTGCCCGTTGTCCTCGTCGCCGCAATAACCGTCGGGTGTCGCACTGTACAACTTATCCATTATCTCCCGCACGTGGTACTGTGTCTTCCATGGTTCGCCGGAAAAATTATACAGGTATGCCATATGCTGAATCGGTTGGTTCCCATGGGCGTATTGTCCCATGTCCATCACCTGCATTTCCCGCATTTCGTGGATGATCCGGCGGCTGCGCAATCCTTCGTATCCGGGAATCACGAATACGGAGTCCATCATTTTGTTGAACTCCTTTTCGCCCCCCATCAGATCGATCAGCCCCTGAGGATCATGAAAAACGCAAAAGCTCCAGTGCCAGCTGTTGCCTTCACAGAAGGCGTCGCTCCAGTCCGCCGGATTAAACTTCGGATCGAAATTTCCGTCCCGGCTGCGCCCGGACATCAGTTTGTATCTCGGATTATAAACGTTGACGTAGTTCATCGCCCGTCGTTTGTAAATGTCGGTCTTCGCCGCCGATTTGCCGAGCACTCGCCCAAGGGTGTAAATCGCCCAGTCGTTATAAGCATACTCGAGCGTACGGGCCGCATTGTGGCGTATGTTCATATCATCGGGAACATACCCCAATTCATTGTAATACTGCCAGCCCAATCGTCCGGTCGAACCGACTTTGGGATGTACGTGATCTGTTCCGTATTCGAGAGCTTCCCATAATGTTTCGATATCGTACCCGCGAAGCCCCTTGATGTAAGCGTCTGCTACGATCGACGCTGAATTGTTGCCGATCATGCAGCCCCGATGACCGGGACTGGCCCATTCCGGAAGAAAACCGCTCTCTTTGTAGGCATTTACCAGCCCTTCCTGCATTTTCTCGCCCATCGACGGATAGACGAGGTTCAGGAACGGGAACAGACAGCGGAACGTGTCCCAGAATCCGGTGTCGGTGAACAGGTAACCCGGAAGCACTTGTCCGTTATAGGGACTGTAATGCACGGCGTTACCTTGTGCGTCGTATTCGTAGAAGCGGCGCGGAAAAAGGACCGAACGGTAAAAACACGAATAGAAAGTCCGGAGTTTATCCATGTCGTCGTCTTCGACGGCAATACGGCCGAGGATGTCGTTCCAAACAGCACGTCCCTCTGCCACCACCTCGTCGAAATTCTTGTTTCCGATCTCTTTCAGATTGAGCCCGACCTGATCGAAACTGATAAACGACGAGGCGACGCGTGCGGTCACGATGTCACCGCGGCCGGTTTCGAATCCCACAATGGCGCCCGTATGGTTGTTTTCTGCTTCGGGCGTGTTTTCCTGTATCCTGCCGTCGGCCACCGTTGCGAAATAGGTGAAAGGTCGGTCGAACTCGATTACGAAATAATTGCGAAAATTCTCAGGGACCCCGCCGCTGTTCCGGGTCGAGTAGCCGATGACTTTGTTCTCTTCCGGAACGATCTTGACATACGATCCCCTATCGAAAGCATCGATTACCACATAGGAATCGTTTTCAGGAAATGTAAAACGGAACATAGCGGCACGGTCCGTGGGAGTAATTTCCGCCGTTACATCGTGATCGGCCAGATATACGCGGTAATAATACGGTTTGGCGGTTTCGGCTTTGTGCGAGAACCAACTTGCACGTTTTTCCTGATCGAATACGGGTTCGCCGGTGAGTGGCATAATCGAAAACTGCCCGTAGTCGTTGATCCAAGGGCTGGGTTGGTGGGTCTGTTTCAGTCCGCATATTTTATCGGCAGTGTAAACATAGGTCCAACCGTTGCCCATCTTGCCGGTTTGCGGTGTCCAGAAATTCATACCCCACGGACGAGCGATCGCCGGATAGGTGTTTCCCGTCGAAAGTTCGAATTTCGAGAGAGTTCCCATAAGGGGATTGACATAATCCACCGGAGTTGTCTGGGCATGGACGTCGGCTGCTGGCAATACGAAAAATAATCCGGCCAGCGCGGTGACAATTTTTATACTTATGAATGTTTTTTTCATCTGTTTCGAGGTGTTATCGGAGCGGAGTACGATATCGGAGTACAACCTTCACGGGGAAATGGTCGGACGGCAAACGTGCTTCGTATTCATACAGCGAAATTTCCTGCGGGGAATCTGCTGTCTTGAGCGCCTTATCGCTGTCTGCTACCGGTGACCGGTAGGTATCCGTAAGTATACCGTAACGTTCTACGATGAAATCGGAACTTACGAAGACATGATCGATCCGGCTGTCCGTCTTTTTATCGAGATCGAAATGGTTGATCGTTCCATTGGTTGCATATACGATTCCGGCACGGGTGTAACTGTCTTCCAACAAGCCGGATTCTTGCAAAACGGCATAACTGTCGTGGGTCTGGTCCACATTGAAGTCTCCGGTCAGCAGAACCGGTTCCGTGCCGCACATCTCCCGGATTTTCGACAGTACCAGCAATGCGCTGTTTTTACGGGCTGCGGTTCCGACGTGATCCATGTGCAGATTGAAGAACCAAAAGGTGAATCCGTCAAACTTGTCGCGAAACCGGCCCCATGTGCAAATGCGCGGCAATGCGGCATCCCACCCCCTGTTGGGCCGGTCGGTCTGTTCCGAAAGCCAAAAGGCCCCATGGCCGATGACTTCGTACCGCTCGTTTTTGTAGAATATCGGTGCAAACTCTCCCGACCGGCTTCCGTCGTCGCGACCTACACCGATATAGGAGTAACCGGGAAGTTGCCTGAGCATGTCTTGTAATTGCCCGTAGAGCACCTCTTGCGTTCCCAGAATGTCGAAATCATGGAACTGAATGAGCCGGCATATAACCGGGCACCTTCGGGCCCAACCGTTTCCGTTTTTTTCATCGGAAAGATTGTCGTAGCGTATATTGTAGGAGCCTGTCCTCATTTCCTGTCCGTAAATTTCCGTGACGCACAAGACGGCCAGTATGGCAATAAGGATGGATTGCGCTCTGAATTTCATTTCTCTTGTCTCAATTTATCGGTTCATGTGATTTCGTCATCCGATTCCGTATGCGAATTCGGAGATCATTTCACGTAATCGGCCCGTTTACCGGCACTCCGTCGGTTCAGTCCTTCCATCTTTCTCAGGTTGTCACCAAGATCCTTTCTCATTTCTTCAGCAATGGCCTCCAATTTGGCACGCTCCTCCGGATATTGGGAGATCACGTTATATCTCTCACCCTGATCTCTGCGCAGATCGAACAAAAGGCATTCTTTGAGCTCGGTAGATCGCCGGACTCCCGGCTTGCCGTCGTTTCCGGGCAGATAGGGCTCGTAGGTCTCGTGCCGATGGGGGAAAATCAGTTTGAACCGCCCGTCGGTCACAGCTTCCAGATCGTTCCGATTGTAATAATAGACGAACGAACCCCTCGGTTCGGCGTCCTCTTTGCCTTCGATTAGCGTCACGAGACTCACACCGTCTATCTTGCGGTCGGGCAGCGGCGCTCCCGTCAGTTCAGCCACTGTCGGGAAAATGTCAATATTCGATGCCAGTTTGTTACATACGCTAGAGGGTTCGATATGGCCTTTCCAATACATAATGCACGGGATACGGTTTCCGCCGTCGAACGTCGTTGCCTTGGCTTCGCGCAATCCGCCCGTCGAACCGGCATGATTGCCGTAATTGATCCATGGGCCATTGTCAGAAGTCAGGATTACGAGCGTATTTTTCTCCAGATTCAGTTTTCGCAATGTATTGACGATTTCACCGACACTCCAGTCTATTTCCATCATCACGTCGCCGTAGAGCCCCTGCTCGCTCTTGCCTTTGAATTTGTCGGATACAGCCAGCGGTACGTGCGGCATGGAGTGCGCGAGATATAGCAGGAACGGACGTTTTTTGTTTTTGCGAATGAAGTTCACCGCCCTTTCGGTGTAATCCGTCGTCAGACAGGTTTGATCCGTATTGTAACCGACAACCTCGTTGCCGTCGATGGTCGGAAGGTCCGGGAATTTTATCTGCGGATGATAGGGCCACATATCATTGGAATAAGGCAAACCGTAGTATTCGTCGAACCCGTTTTGGAGCGGTAAAAAACGGTGGGTATCTCCCAGATGCCACTTTCCGAATATGGCCGTGGCATACCCTTTTTGCTTGACGAGTTCTCCCAAGGTCATTTCGTCAGGGTGTATTCCAAATGAACTGTTGGGGCCCGGAGCCCCGGAAAATCCGATGCGATTCGGATAGCAGCCGGTGAGTAATCCGGCCCGGGATGCTCCGCTGATCGGTTGGGCGGCGAGGAAATGTGTGAATTTCATTCCTGCAGACGCCAACCGGTCGATGTTGGGCGTCTGGTAGCCGAAGGCGCCGTTGCACGAGAAGTCTCCGTAACCGACATCGTCGAGATTGATGATGACTATGTTCGTCGGTTCGGCAGCCAACGCCGGAACGGCCGCCGCACCCAATGCGGATAACAAAGTGATTTTTTTGATTGTCATATTCCTATGTCATTTTGATTGATTACCATTTTTCGACCCGCAGGTCCAGATAGGGATCCTGACGCAGGATCAGCGATTCGTTTACGGAATAGGTGGCTCCGTTTTTTATGAACGAATACGAAAGTTTCAGCATCGGTCTCTCCCCGGTCGTATCGTAGGTGCCGCTTCCATCGGTTATATCGATGGCGCCGGCGACAGCCCCGATCTCGACTTTCATCACACCGTTCGACAACGTTTCGGGTTTGAAAGTCAGCCTGACCTTTTCATTGCCTGAGACAGGGAAATTTCCGACGCCCGGTCTGATCAGTTCCGTTGTAGAGACGGTCGTTAAATCACGGACTTCTCGTTGGGACAGGTCCTTGTTACCGTATTCGGTCGTCTTCGTCACCGTTCCGTCCCGAATTTCGTCCATCGTTCCGCTGATATAATAACTGCCGTGGTAGGTGCTGATGTACTTGATCGCCACGACGCTTGACCTGCGATAGACACTGTCGAGCGAGCTGTCTATGATTTTAAACGGGAGCGCATAGTGTTTGCCGGTCGCCAGCGGGTCTGCGTAAAATTCGTCCGTGAACGAAATTTCCACGTCGGCCACCGGAAGGTTGGATTTCCGGATTGTAAAGGTATTGGGATCGGCGAGTCTGTAATGGGTTTCGGGCAACAGGGTCAATCCTGTCCCCTCCAAAAGCGACGGAACGATTTCGAACGTAGCCCAGTCGCTCTTGTCAACCTGTCTCTTACCGCCGATGGATACACCTACATAGATGCTCATCTCCCTGTCGGCGATCACCGTCCGGAGCGGATTTTCAATCGCAAATCCCACGGTTGAATATTCATAGTCGAATACATAGTCTTCATAGCAGGAGCTCGCCAGCACCGCGAAAGACAATAAGGATAGAAATTTTGTGATTTTCATGTCTGTTTATTTTTACCAACCGATATTGTTAATCATATTTTCCGATTTGAGCGTCTCGTCGAGGGGGATCGGGAGATAGTAGTATTTGATGTCGTCCATAGCTCGTCTTTCCACCGTTTTTGCCCCGAAAGTTTCGCCGCCGTTTTCCCTTGTTACGACACAGCCCCGAATCTCCTGATTCAGCGGCAGCAGCCAACGCCGGATGTCGAAGAACCAATGATTCTCGAATGCGAGTTCCAGTCTGCGTTCGTTTTGGATGAGCCGTCTGAACGTATCTTTATCGGCGGCCATCTCATTGAGATAGGTGACATCCGTGATACCGCCCGATTTTTCCCGAATCGTCTTGATCACCTCGTAAGCCGTATATTTGCAGCCTTCGCCTTTTTCGTAAGGCCCCCACGCTTCGTTGGCGGCTTCCGCATAGTTCAGAAAGATCTCGGCTTTCCGGATAAGCGGGTAATAATGAATCTGGTTATTGGTGGCTAAGGGATTGAGCATCCCAGATTTATTGGCCATGAATTTGGCGAGATAATATCCGGTCCGGGTTCCCTTTTCGTTGAAGTCCCCGGCATCCTTACCGCCCGTCGCGACGTCGATCGGATCGCCGTCCCCGAATGTCCGTCCGTGATAATAGACGTTCAACAGGAACCGCTTGTCGCGTTCCGCCTCGAACGGCTTCATCGCGTCGTAGGCGGAGCGACTGTCCGAGATCGGAAAACCGTCTTTAGTCGGAAAGGCGTCTACCAAATTCTGCGAAGGTACGTTTCTCGCCGATCCGTAGTAAAACGGAGGGAAGTGGCGTCCTTCCATTTCGTAGTCGTTATGGTAAGTTCTGAATATGAATTCGGACGGCGTTTTGTTACCCGCTGAAGCGATGTCAGTCGCTTTCAACGCATAGAAATCGCCGAATCCACTCGACTGGAGCAGTTGATCGGCACAGCGCGCCGCGAGTTCCCATTTGCGTTCGTATTCGCTTC
>JAJPZH010000059.1 GCA_021204515.1 Alistipes sp.
CCCGCGAACATCCTGCGGCCGGCCGGAGCAAGACCCGGCGACTCCCGCCCCTGTCCCCGCCCGCACCCGCCGCGCAGAGGCTTTCCGCAAAAAATAGCCGCCGCAGGGCGCGGGCTTGTCATATTTTTACTATTTTTGTAAGAAGCGGAGAATGTACCGCCGCACAAGCCCTGCGCCGACGGGCCGCGGGCACCGGAACGGATTGTAAATTAAAACGCCATACTATGTTTTCAGCAAAAACCTACGCTGCGCGCCGCAACATGATGCGCACGAAGATCGGCTCGGGAATCATCCTGCTGCCGGGCAACCCCCTTTCGCCCAACAACTATCCGAACAACGCCTACTATTTCCGGCAGGATTCGTCGTTCCGCTACTATTTCGGGCTGAACACCCCGTCGCTGGCGGGCCTGATCGACGCCGACACGGGCGAGGAAGCGCTGTACGGCGACGATTTCACGGTCGAAGACATCATCTGGACCGGTCCTCAGCCCACGCTGCGCGAACTGGGCGCCGAAGTCGGCATCACGGCGACGTATCCCACGGCCGAACTCGAAAAACGGCTTCGCAAGGCCGTTTCGCTGGGCCGCAAGATCCACTACCTGCCGCCCTACCGCGGCGAAACGAAGCTTCAGCTGTCGGCGCTGCTCGGCATCAAGCCCGAACTGCTGCACGACTACAAGTCGGTCGAACTGATGTTCGCCGTGGCCGAAATGCGCGAAAAGAAGAGCGCCGAAGAGGTCGAAGAGATGGAACGCGCGTTCCGGATCGGGTACAAGATGCACACGCTGGCGATGAAAATGTGCCGGCCGGGCGTCGTCGAGCGCGAGATCGCAGGCGCCATCGAGGGCATCGCCAAATCCTACGGTTCGGGCGTATCGTTCCCCTCGATCGTCTCGCAGCACGGCGAGACGCTCCACAACCTCAACGCCGACGGCGTACTGGAGCAGGGACGGCTGCTGTTGTGCGACGCAGGCGGCGAGACCGTGGACGGTTACTGCTCGGACCACACGCGCACCTACCCCGTCAGCGGCCGGTTCACGCAGAAGCAGAAGGAGATTTACAACGTCGTACTGGCGGCGCACGACCATGTGGCGCGCATCGTCAAGCCGCATATGATGTACACCGAAATTCACAACGCCGCCTACCTGACGCTGGCCGAAGGGCTGGTGGCGCTGGGACTGCTCAAGGGCACGGCGGCCGACGCCGTGGCTTCGGGCGCCATGACGATGCTCATGCCCCACGGACTGGGACACGGGCTGGGCATGGACGTACACGACTGCGAGGCGATGGGCGAGCGGAGTTTCGACTTCTCGTCGATCGCCGACCGCGCCGCCAAGTCGGGAACCTGCATCTACCGCGCGGCGTGGCGCATCGAACCGGGAACGGTGATGACCGACGAACCGGGCTTGTACTTCATCCCGGCGCTGATCGACAAGTGCCGCGCCGAGGGGCTGTATAAGGGCATCGTCGATTACGACGCGCTGGAGGCGTACCGCGACTTCGGCGGCATCCGCATCGAGGACGACATTCTGGTCACCGAAGAGGGCAGCCGCATGCTGGGTGACAGGAAAATTCCGATCACGGTCGAGGAACTCGAAGCCGCAGTGGGCCGGTAACGTGAAGCGGATTTTCATTTTCCCCACCATCGAGGAGGCCAAGGCGTTCATCCTCACCCAGCCCCGCGATCCGGTCTTCGTGGCCGGAGTCGGCGCGGCGGAGATCGCGGCCGCGACGATCCGGGCCGTGAAAGCCCGCAAGCCCCAGCTAGTCGTACTCGCAGGCATCGCGGGGGCGTACGACCGGACGCTGCGGCGCGGCGAGGTGGTCGAAGTGGTCACCGAGCGCATCGCCGGAATTCCGGCACGTTACGCCCGCGAATACGAAACCACGGGTCCCGATCTGGGCCTGCCCCTCGCGGCGGGCGTCACGGTAAACCGGTCGGGAGAGGGGCTGCGGGACGGGCTGTCCGAGACCCCTTCCGACACGCTGCCCGAAATCGAGAACATGGAGGGTGCCGCTTTTTTTGCCGTATGCGAAGCGCTGGGCGTCGCCTGCTGCCAGATACGCGCCGTGTCGAACTATGTCGGCGAACCCTTCGGCCGGTGGGCCGTGGGGCAGGCCGTCGAAAACCTTACCGCAACATTAACTCAAATATTCGGAAACGATGAATAAAAAATGGACACTTTGGGCGGGACTGATCCTGATACTGATCGTCTTCATTCTGATCTGGCAGTTCGCCCCTGCCATCCAGCGCTGGCTGGCCAACGTATTTATCGACATCATCGTCCTCGCGCTGACCTTCGCGGCGGGATGGCTGCTGGGCCGCTACGGCGGCAAACGCAACCGCAACCGCGATCAGGAGAACGCACGCAACATCACCGAAGCGCAGAAACGGTGACGCTCCGCCTTCGCATATCGCCCTGCCCGAACGACACCTTCATGTTCGACGCGCTCCTGAACGGACGCATCGACACGGGGGACCTGCGTTTCGAGGTCCAATACCGCGACATCGAAGCGCTCAACGAGGGGGTGCAGGCCGGGAATGCCGACGTGAGCAAGATAAGCTGCGCCGTGCTGCCCGCCGTTGCGGACCGCTACGCGCTGCTGGACAGCGGCGCGGCGCTCGGACGCGGCAACGGGCCGCTGCTGGTGCGCCGCGCGGGGGACCGGTCGCCGATCCGCCGCGTAGCCGTACCGGGACTGCACACCACGGCCAACGCCCTGATGATGCGCCTCTTTCCGGAAATCACGCAGCGGACGCCGCTGCTCTTCTCGCAGATCGCCGCCGCCGTCGAGCTGGGCGGCTTCGACGCCGGGGTGCTGATCCACGAAGGGCGTTTCGTCTACCGGCAGCGGCAGCTGGAGCTGGTCGCCGACCTCGGACAGTTGTGGGAACAAACGACTGCGCTGCCTCTGCCGCTGGGCGGCATCGCGGCGAAAAGAAGTCTGCCGGAAGCGGTACGGCGGCAGGTCGAAACCCTCATCCGCCAAAGCATCGAATACGCCTTCGCGCACCCCGAAGCGTCGCGCGCATATATCAAGGAACATGCGCAGGAACTCGACGACGCCGTGATCGACGCGCACATCGCACTGTTCGTCAACGACTATTCGCTCTCGCTGGGCGACGAAGGCCGCCGGGCCGTCGAAGCGCTGACGGGGGTCGTTCCGCGCTTCTGACTCCCAACCGACGAAAATGTACCGCACGACCCACCTCCCCAACACCCGTATCGAAGTGGCGGACGCCCTGCGCGGCATCGCCGTAGCGGGCATCATCCTGTTCCATGCCCGCGAGCATTTCAACCTCTACTGGAGCGGACTGGATTACGTCCGCGCCGGATTCGGCGGCTGGGAACAAACCGTAGCCGACGCACTGGAATTCCTGCTTTCGGGCAAGATGTACGCCGTCTTCGCACTGCTTTTCGGGCTGAGTTTCTTCATCCAGAGCGACAATCAGGCCCAGCGGGGCAACGACTTCTCGCTGCGGTTCGCATGGCGCATGGTGCTGCTGTTCATAATCGGGCTGGTCAACGCCGCGATCTACAACGGCGACGTGCTGACCTATTACGCCGTTTTCGGGCTGCTGCTGATCCCCATCGGCAAACTCCCGAACCGCTGGGTGTGGGTCATCGCGGCGCTGCTCTTCATCCAGCCGCTCGAACTCTACCAGTATTTCAGCGGCCAGACGCTCTCGATCCGCGACATCGAAGGCATGGAAACGCTCTATCCGACGCTCGCCACGGGAACTTTCGCCCAGAGCGCCCGCGTGAGCCTCATCTACGGACCGATCAACTCCTTCGGCTGGGGACTGGAACACGGCCGGGGCACACAGACGCTGCTGATGTTCGTGCTGGGCATGCTGGCGGGCCGCTACCGGCTCTTCTACGACGAAGGCCGCAACCGGCGCATCTGGGGCGGACTGCTGGCCGCCGGCATTCTCGGCACATGGCTCGTGCCGTTCGAAGCGATGCGCAACCTGATGACGGCGACGGCGATCGTCGCGGCGGTCGTCCTGCTGTGGTACGGTCTGCCCGGATTCCGGCGGGCGCTGCACGGCATGACCTTCTTCGGCCGCATGAGCCTGACCAACTACCTGCTGCAATCGCTGCTCGGAACGGCGCTCTTCTACAACTGGGGCTTGGGGCTTTACCGCCACGTGGACGTGATCTACGGCACGCTCGCGGGCGCGGGCATCATCCTCGTACAGTACGCCTTCTGCCGCCTCTGGCTGCGCCGCTTCTCGCACGGCCCCGTCGAGTGGCTGTGGAAAAAGCTCACGTGGCTCGACATTCCTTTTTTAGACCGAAAAATCGCCTCCTGAGGGCGATTTTTTCATGCCCCGGTTTGGTTATCCCGTTTTTTTTGTATATTTATAGTCGGCTAACCGGAAAATCCCGGACGGGGCGCCTTCCGCAACCAAGAATACGCCCCGCAGGCACACCTCCGGCGACGCCCCGAACCACCCGAAAACCTTAAAACCACACGGGAATATGAAAAATTATTCAGCTAAAGAGATCAAGAACATCGTACTCATCGGCGCGCCCGGCACGGGGAAAACTACCCTTGCCGAAGCGATGGCCTTCGAGGGTAAGGTCATCGACCGCAGGGGTAGTATCGAGACGAACAACACGCTCTCGGACAACACGGATATCGAGCACGAATACAAGCGCTCGATCTATTCGACCATCCTCTTCACCGAATTCATGGACCGCAAGTTGAACATCATCGACTGCCCCGGCTCGGACGACTTCTGCGGAAGTCTCTTCTCGGCGTTCAAGGTGGGCGACGTGGGTGTATTCCTGTTCAACGCCCAGAACGGCTGGGAAGTGGGCAGCGAAATTCAGGCCCGCTACGCCCGTCTGCTGCAAAAGCCCGTAATCGGCGTAGTGAACCAGCTCGACGCCGACAAGGCCAATTTCGAGGCCGCCGTCGAGTCGATCCGCGCGGCGTCGCGCGTGAAGCCCGTCATCGTGCAGTACCCGGTCAATCAGGGTCCCGAATTCAACGCTTTCATCGACGTACTGCTGATGAAGATGTACCGTTTCAAGGACAACGACGGCCACCGCGAGGAGCTTGAAATTCCCGCCGAAGAGCTGGACAAGGCTCAGGAGCTGAACAAAGAGCTGGTCGAGATGGCCGCCGAACACGACGAAGCGCTCATGGAACTGTACTTCGACAAGGGCACGCTCACGCAGGACGACATCCGCGCAGGTCTGAAAATCGGCCTTTCGAAGCGCGAGGTGATGCCGATCTTCTGCACCAGCGGCAAACGCGACATCGGCACCAAACGTCTGATGGAGTTCATCATCAACGTCGCTCCCGGCCCGCTGAAAGCCCCGAATTTCGTCTCGACCGACGGCGAGCTGATCGCGGCCGACGAGACGGGACCCGCCGCGGCTTTCGTCTTCAAGAGTCAGGTCGAGCAGCATATCGGCGAGATCACCTACTTCCGCGTGATCCGCGGCAAAATCACCGAAGGCACCGAACTGGTAAACACCCGCACGGGCAACAAGGAGAAGGTGTCGCAACTGTTCGCCGTGGCGGGCAAAAACCGCATCAAAGTCACCGAACTCATGGCGGGCGACATCGGCTGCACCGTCAAACTCAAGGGCACGCGCACCAACGATACGCTCGCGGCGCCGTCGGCTCCGGTGACCGTCGAGCCGATCGTGTTCCCCGAACCGCGCTACCGCGCCGCCGTCAAGGCCAAGGAGCAGGGCGACGAGGAGAAGCTGGGCAAGGTCCTCAACGACGCCAAGTTCGAAGACCCGACGATTCTGGTCGAATACTCCAAAGAGCTGAAACAGACGATCATACAGGGACAGGGCGAGCATCACCTCAACATCCTCAGAACCCGCATCGAAAAGGAGAACAAGCTCCAGTACGACTATATCGCGCCGAAGATCCCCTACCGCGAAACCATCACCAAAGTCGCACAGGCCGACTACCGCCACAAGAAGCAGTCGGGCGGCGCAGGCCAGTTCGGCGAGGTGCACATGATCATCGAACCCTACTACGAGGGCATGCCCGAACCCAAGAACTACAAGGTTCCCGGCAAAGGCGACATGGTCGTCAACCCCAAGACCAAGGAGGAATACGACCTGCCGTGGGGCGGCAAGCTGCAGTTCTACTCGGCGATCGTGGGCGGCGCCATCGACGCGCGCTTCCTGCCCGCCATCCTCAAGGGCATCATGGAGAAGATGGACGAAGGCCCGCTGACGGGTTCCTACGCCCGCGACATCCGCGTAGTGATCTACGACGGCAAGATGCACCCGGTGGATTCGAACGAAATCTCGTTCAAGCTGGCGGCGCGCAACGCCTTCAAGGAGGCATTCCGCAACGCGGGGCCCAAGATCATGGAACCGATCTACAACGTCGAGGTCCTCGTGCCGAGCGACTACATGGGCGCCGTGATGTCGGACCTGCAGAACCGCCGCGCGATGATCGCCGGCATGGAGTCCGACAAGGGCTTCGACCGACTCAACGCCACGGTTCCGCTGGCCGAGCTGTACCGCTACTCGACGACCCTTTCGTCGCTTACGTCGGGTTCGGCGACCTACACCATGAAGTTCGCCTCCTACGAACAGGTTCCGGCCGACGTGCAGGACAAGCTGCTGAAAGCCTACACCGATACCGACGAGGAGTAGGAACTCCGGCAAAGAGAGAGAGGGCGGGACCGGCGGGTCCCGCCCTTTTTCATGGGACGGCGCAGCCCGGATGCGGCACGGTCTTCGGCTACGGCCCCGAAGACGGTGAACAGGGATGCGGCGGGTCGAGACATGGCGGGTCGGAACGCGGCGGAGTGGGACACGGCCCCGAAGACGGCGGGCAGGATTGCGGCAGGTCGGGACATGGCGGGTTGAGACACGGCGTCCGCCGCGGCCCGGATCGGGCTTTTTTCTGCGGAAGAGGCGTCGCCTTCCGGTCACGGGAACAGAACGGCCGCAAACCGAACAGCAGAACGCCGGCGCGTTTCGAGACGTCGCAGCGCACGAGCTAACTAACTAACTTGGGTATCGCCCATGTTGGTTGGTTCGCTCGTGCGTG
>JAJPZH010000169.1 GCA_021204515.1 Alistipes sp.
CTTCATTAACGAGGCCATCTGGAACGTGCGATGTAACGATTCGCCGATACTGCCCATGGCCTGCGAGTCTGACGACACCATCGTCAGCACATCCAAGTCGTGGAGCACGTTCTCCGCCGCCTGCGTCTCGGGGCGCACACGGCTCTCGGCGAAGGCCACGTCCGAAGGAATCTTCGGATTGAGATTGTGGCAGACCATGATCATGTCGAACAGCTCGGCCTGAGAATTGATACCGAACGGCAGGGTCGGATTGGTCGACGACGGGAGCACGTAGGGCATCGAAGCCACCTTCAGCAGGTCGGGGGCGTGGCCGCCGCCGGCGCCCTCAGTGTGGTAGGTGTGGATCGTGCGGCCGTCCATGGCGGCGATGGTGTCCTCGACATATCCGCTCTCGTTGAGCGTGTCGGTGTGAATAGCTACCTGCACGTCGAAACGGTCGGCGACGCCCAGCGCGGCGCGGATCGCCGCGGGGGTCGAACCCCAGTCCTCGTGGATCTTCAGGCCGCAGGCTCCGGCCACGATCTGCTCTTCGAGCGGCTGGTTCATCGAACAGTTGCCCTTGCCCAGCAGGCCGACGTTGACAGGAAGCCCTTCGATCGCCTCCAGCATGCGCTCGATGTTCCAGCGGCCCGAGGTGATGGTGGTTCCGTTACTGCCGTCCGTGGGGCCTATGCCTCCGCCGAAAACGGTCGTGATGCCGTTGCTCAGGCAGGCGTATGCCTGCTGCGGGGAGATCATGTGGACGTGGCCGTCGATACCGGCTGCGGTCAGGATCAGGTGTTCGCCCGAAATGGCGTCGGTGGCAGCACTGGTCACCAGATCGGGATGTACGCCGTGCATGATGTTGGGATTGCCCGATTTGCCGACACCGGCGATTTTGCCGTTTTTGATACCCACGTCGGCTTTTACGACACCCAGTTTAGCGTCGATGACCGTGACATTGGTGATTACCAAATCGAGCGAACCCTCCTCCGAAGTCATCGTATTTGCGAGACCCATGCCGTCGCGGAGGGTTTTGCCGCCTCCGTAGACGACTTCGTCGCCGTATTCGCGCAGGTCTTTTTCTATTTCAACATACAGGTCGGTATCGCCCAGCCGGATTTTATCGCCGACGGTCGGACCGAACAGGTTGTTGTATTCTTGACGTGAAATTGTTGCCATATCCTCTATTTTTTGGTGTTGTTACTCTGTTTCATAGCGGCCTCGGCATCACTTTCCGGAATGCTTTTAAAACCTCTCTTCCGGGCTTTGGCCACTGCTTTGATGCGTGCCGGGAAATAGGTCGGAGCATCTTCCTCACCGGTGTAACCCATTACGAGGCCGTTGAAACCGATCACGCGGCGCTTGCCCGAATAAGCCACGACCTCGACCTCTTTCTGATCGCCCGGTTCGAAACGGACGGCGGTTGTGGCAGGAATATTCAGGTGGCAGCCGAACGCGGCTTCACGGTCGAATTCCAAGTAACGGTTGACTTCGAAGAAATGGAAATGCGAGCCGACCTGAATGGGTCGGTCGCCGGTATTGCGTACGACCAGCTTTACGGTTTTACGGCCGGTATTGTACTCGATCGGATCGCTCATCAGGATTTCTCCTCCGACAATGACGGGCTGTGCAGGTTTGAACCCCGGTTTATTCGGATAGAGACTCGCCGCCTGAACCTGATTGTTCGCAGGGGCGGGATTCGTTGTACTCATAAATTCGCTTGTTTAAAAATTACTTAATCGGATGATGGATGCTGACCAGACGCGAGCCATCGGTGAATACAGCTTCGACCTGCAGCAGGTCGATCATGTCGGCGACGCCTTCCATGACATCGCTCTTTTTCAGCACGCCGGCCGCCCCTTTCATAACATCTTCCACGGTTTTGCCTTCCCGTGCTCCTTCCAGTGCCGTTGACGTGATATAGGCGACGGCTTCCGGATAATTCAGTTTCAGCCCTTTCTTCAGGCGCCGTTCGGCGATCATGCCCAGTGAAAGCAACATCAACTTGTCAATCTCTTTCGGTGTTAAGTGCATAGTATAAATGTTTTATGGTTAAAATGCGGGACCTGTTTCCGGACGGACCTTGCCGAGCCTTTCCGGGACAACGGAACGCCGATTCTGGTTATTCGAAATTCCAAATAGTATGCCAGATTCCATGTTCGAAGCGGGGCATTCCGAAGGCCCGAAAGCGATGGCATCAAATTTGTTTCGGCCACTCTGAAAACCAATAATGTTACTTATATGTTCAAAGCGATGATTATTGCAGGCTTAGGCGGCTTTATCGGCACTTGCCTGCGCTTCCTGACCGGAAAATTGGCCCATGTCATAACAGTCTCGGCCTTCCCTTGGGGAACGTTCGCCGTCAATATTATCGGCAGTTTCGTAATTGGTATTTTCTTCGGGCTGGCCGAAAAAGCCCATGTCATCTCCCCGTCGATGAACGTCTTCCTGATCACCGGATTTTGCGGCGGATTCACTACATTCTCATCGTTCGCCGACGATATGTTCCTGCTGCTCCAGCAAAAGCATTGGCTTTACTTCGGGCTTTACGTCGGATTGAGCTTTATCTTGGGATTGGTATTGGTGTGGTTGGGACGTTCGCTGATAAAGGCGGTATAGTAACAGACGCCGGTCTCACCCTACGGATGGGACGCATGTTTTTCAAAGGGAATTGGCTGATAGACAAGGCATACGGAAGGCGAAGGTTGCACGTTCGTTTTTTCATTCCAGCAAAAAAGGCTGATAATCAAATGATTATCAGCCTTTTTTGCTTATGGGTAAAGGTATTACAAAGACTCCGCAGGCAGGACGGGACGGTTTACCGCTCCCGGTTCGAGGTGGAATCAAAGCCCGGATAAAAGGATGCGCTGACTGAGTGCGTATTATCCGTGCAACAGACGCAAGAGATGAAACCCGACACAAAACCGCTGGTGAAACCGGAACAGCAACAGAAACCGAGGCCACAGGTAAAACAGCCTGAAAACATTCAACTACATAGGAAAAAAGGACGAGGAATATAATTCAAGTAAAAATCTGCAAGGTTATAATATTGTGCAACCACGCAGATTTATATTTGATCTTTAAATCAAAAAATTGTATTTAGAATGGAATTAATAAGTCATATACAAATTTTTCTAAATTATTTCGATTTTTACAAAGCATACATATTTCAGAATTCCTCTCCACATAATCATATAATTCCATTGTCAAATCTTTATTGCTTAAAATCTGGGGTTCTTTGACTCTATATTCATCACAAAATCGATCAATCATTGTTCTGATTAAATCTTTGGCCGCTTTCTCTTCTTCCGGTGATGGCTCTATTCTTCGTGTATTTATTGGATTCCGTCTAAGTGCTGCTACTTGAGATGAAAGATTATCAATTTTTTCCAAAAGGAGTTGGCTACTTGTACCTTCATACATTGGTAATTTGGCCACATCTACAATCGCAAAATGCTTTAAAAATGTTGAATAAGAAGATTTTTTTGCAGCCTCAATAGTTTCTTGAATTTTTTTAGACAACTCTTTCTTAAATTCCTCTATTTTAGGATGTCTCAATTCCTTTGGATAATTTATATGTTCTATTGGGGATGTATCAAATGAATATGCAGTCGTATCGTCTTTAACAATTACTACTGGTTTGTCAAATGCTAATCTCATACCTAATTCAAACATTACATTTGAATTTTTAGAGCTAACATCACATGCAATGATCTCATTTTGATAAAGGTTATGTACGATTGTTTTATGAATGATCTGAGTTTCATTGGCCTCGCTAACTAAACAAGGCGCTAATCCAATAGAAGCTATTGAATCCGATATGATTTGGCGAACATCAGCCCAGTGACCAGCAGGATAACCAGGCGTATCTGATATCGGCATTATAATACCACATTTTATAAGCTCCTCTTTGGAGGAGGTGTCTGTATTCTTTTATGCGCTTGCCATGATATTTAGGGTTAGTATTTATGGATTTTAGTTTGGTAAACTCGAATAATAAACAATTTGCAGTCTACATGCCTTTTCCACGATACTGCGGAGTAGTTCGATCTTGGGGACGAGGGCGTCGATGTCGGCTTTCGTTACAACGAACTTATCGTTGTAGCGGGCCTCCAGATAGGCGCGGCGCAGCAGGTCGAACAAGCGTTTTTCTTCGTCCGTGTCGCAAGGGAATACTTTTGCCAGTTCCAGCGTATAGGGCTTACATTTCCCGATCAGAAATTCAAGATCATGTTCTTTATACCCGTAAAGAATATAAACTAACGGAATAGCCTTCAATAGATTTTCCGTAACTTGGTGAAGATCAAAGGAACAAAAAAGGTAATCCGGATGAGTGTAATCTAATTGGAAATGCTGATAGTGCCTTTTTGCGTGGAGAATTTTATCTTCATAATATTCTTCCGCCATTTTCTTAATCTCGGCATAATCCAGCTTTCCGGGCGTGGCTAACTGACATTCGCCCGAATCGTAGAGCATGATTCCCTTTGCGACGATCTCGACGTAGAAATAACGGCCCATCGTCAGGGCGTCGTTCAGTTTGGAGATGCTTTCGTTGATAATCTGGGGGCGGGGCAGGTTTCCGTCGTTTTTCCCGGCGGCGAAACGCTCCCTTACGCGAGCCTCTACCGTACTTTCTCTTTCCCCCAGCCGACGCTTGGTCACGACCAGCAGATCGTAGTCGCTCATGTAGATTGTCCGCACGCCGTAGTCGCGCCGTTCGTCGCGTTCGACATAGGTATTCGCCGCATAACTCCCGTACAGGATAATCATAACGACATCTTTCACCTCGTCGCGGATCAGTGCGGCCAATTCGCGTAAATCCCGCTGTTTGCGTTCGGGCAGAAAGTCGATGGAGTTCTTCATACCCACAAAATTAACAAGATTTTTCCAAAAACACACGGCCCGTTGGTATTAGATTCGAAATTGTTCGTATATTTGTTTCACGATTCCTTGAAACAGTTTCGTTGTATAGGGGCGGCAGAGGCCGTCCGGGAACAAACTGGCAAGCAACTACTATGCAAACTTCAAGGAATTATCTCGACTCGGCATAGCCGACGGACATAACATATAAAGGGTAAACAACTCTTTATACCTCATAGCAAACGTGGAAACCTCTTTCGGGAGGGTTTGAAATTGGTATAATGGTTGTCAGTCCTTGTTATGTCCTGCCCTTCAGGGGCGGGACAGGCAAGGGCGCAGGACAGCTTCCAATTTCGGGTTTTCCACGACCTGCTGTGAGGGGCTGACACCGCGCCCCTTTTTTATTTTCCTCCGGGGCGCACTCACACAATCTCAACCCCGGTATTATGTCACAGCAAATCAATCGGAAAGAGGCGTTTTCGGCATTCGTCGGCCCTTGGTCGGCGGGCCTTGCCGTGTCTGCCGGGGTTGTTCCTATAAGGACGGCGGACATGGCCCTGAAATCTGGCAGTAACAAGCAAGCAATCCCGTGCCCGGCCGTCCTTTCTTATTTTGCGGATGCGGGCGACCGAAACGAATTCTTCAATGTGTAAAGTTGCGTCACTTTATTGTTTCGGCCCCGCATCCGCTTTTTAATCCGACAACCACAAACTATGGAACCAGCCTTTACCCTCGGCATCCTGTACGGCTGCGGCCGCAGCCTCCGCACGGCACGGTATTTCGAACAACTCGCCGCATACTATCTGAAATCCATGTCGCGCGTCCGGGTGCTGCTCACCCTGACGGGCAAAGCCGAGCGGTCGGTTGCGGCCTGCCTTTTGGCACAACGAGCGAAGCACTCCGGGTTGGAGATCGCCGTCGTACTGACAGCCCGGCAATGGCGGGAATATCAGCAAAACGTTTCGCACGGCAAAGCCGCCGAATGCAACCCGATTATCGACGCGGCGGATCGCCGGGAGGTGATGAAACGGTGCACGGAGCGTTTTTCGCCCCCGGAGCTGTTCCGGCTGTTTATCGAGCGCTGCGACCTGCTCGTTTTTCAAGAACACCATGCCGGGGCGCAGATGGTCGGACTGCTGCGCGAACTGCTGACGGATATGTCCGTGCCGCTGCCCGTGCAATACGAAGTGCTGCTTCCCTGATATGCGAGCCTGCATTATCCGGCTGACCGGAAGCAGTACCGGATATGTGAAAGTCCTTATTACGATCCCTGTCAGGAGATTCGGCAAAGCATCGCTTACCTGCGGCGCAATAATTTCGTGATCCGGGCGGACCGTCTGCCGACGGTCTTCGTGCGCAAATGGCAGTCCGAGCCGCCGTCGGGGTGGTATCATTACCTGACGCTCCCTGACGATACGGACGCGATATTCCGTCTGCGGGAAACGCCGCGCCACGATCATCTTTCGCTCAAAGTGTTCGCATACGCCTATGCCGTAAGGCATGATATGTGGGCTGCAGGCCGGGCAACCCCGTCGGGAGCCGACGCGGTAAGGCGGTTCCGGCAGTTCCGGCAACTGTTGGAGATCATAGCCGCACGGCGGGAAGCGGGGGAGCGGGTGGAATCGTTCAACCTGATGGACTTCGACGGGTACGATAAAATACTCCGCTCCCGCCGTTCAGCTACGGATTTATGAACAAATCGAGAAATACGACAAGCGCATCAAACGGCTTGGAGGCATATTGCGTTTTGTCTGAAAATTTGAGAAAACAGCCGATATTTTTTATATTTGTAATGAAATATTATACGTATAATACATTAAGTTATAAATATATAACATTCAGTCGCAAGAGCGGCGTTTTTAGTTATGACAATCGAGAAACTGGACGGAACATCGCCTCGCCTTTACACACTCGTCGCACCGCTGGTCATGCGGCGCAGCGTACTGCGCCAGAACAACAACTATCCGTTCTGGACCTCGCGCTCGCATACGTGGTTCGTGGCTTGGGAAGGCGAGACCGTCTTCGGATTCATGCCGGTAGAGATCACCGACGGGGGAGCGGCCAAGATCAATAACTACTACGTTTCGGGCTACGATCCGGAGTTGCTGGGACGTTTCCTGCGCCAAGTCATCCAATATTACCAC
>JAJPZH010000120.1 GCA_021204515.1 Alistipes sp.
TTTTGACGAGCGAAGAATACACGTCTCAAGGCACTTTCTCTATGTATTCCTCTTGAAGCAAACTTTTATACGATCAGAAAGAGTTGCAAACTCATCATTAAGGATAAAATTTCTATCTTTGTATATTATATTTGAACAACCTAACTACCATGACAACCCAAAGCGAGGCCGCATTAGAGAACGGTTTGATAAAAACATTGATGGACAATAGCTACGAGCGTGTTTTTATCAAAGAAGAAGAGAATCTTAAAGCGAACTTCAAAGTCCAGCTGGAAAAGCATAATCAAAAGGCTCTCGCACAGATCGGGCGAGCACAATTTACCGACAAAGAATTCGAGAAAATTCTCATTTACCTCGAAGGTGGAACACGGTTTGAAAAGGCTAAAAAATTACGCGATCTTTATCCATTGGAAACCGAAGACGGGCAACGTATCTGGGTCGAATTTCTCAACCAGCGCAAATGGTGTCAGAACGAATTTCAGGTATCGAATCAAATAACGATCGAGGGACGAAAAAAATGCCGCTATGATGTAACGATCCTTGTAAATGGCTTGCCGCTGGTACAGATCGAACTGAAAAAGCGCGGAGTCGAATTGAAACAGGCCTACAACCAAGTGCAGCGATACCACAAAACCTCGTTTCACGGACTATTCGACTATATCCAGATTTTCGTGATTTCCAACGGTGTAAATACCCGTTATTTCGCCAATAACCCAAATGGCGGCTATAAATTCACATTCAACTGGACGGACAAGAGCAATCGGCCATTCAATGACCTGAATATGTTCGCCAATTTCTTCTTCGACAAATGCACATTGGGGAAGATCATCAGCAAATACATCGTTCTGCACGAAGGCGAACGGTGTTTGATGGTACTGCGCCCCTATCAATACTATGCCGTCGAGGAAATTATCAATCGGGTTGAAAACACCAATAAGAACGGTTACGTGTGGCATACGACAGGCGCCGGTAAAACACTCACGTCGTTCAAGGCGGCGCAGCTCGTATCGGACATCGACGGTGTAGACAAAGTGTTGTTCGTTGTCGACAGGCATGATCTGGATACACAGACACAAAGCGAATACGAAGCATTCGAACCGGGAGCAGTTGATGGAACGGACAATACCTACGAATTGATCAAACGTTTGAGCGGAGATTCCAAAATCATCATCACAACGATTCAGAAATTGAATTGCGCCATAACGAAAGACTATTACAACAAACAGTTACAAAACATTAAGAACCAGAAGGTTGTAATGATTTTCGACGAGTGTCACCGCAGCCATTTCGGCGACTGTCATAAAAATATCATCCGATTTTTCTCAAACCTGCAAATCTTCGGATTCACTGGCACACCGATTTTTGCTAAAAACGCCAAACAGGAGCATACAACCGCTGAGGTATTCGGCGAGTGCCTGCACAAATACCTAATCAAAGATGCTATTGCCGATGAAAATGTATTGGGCTTTCTGGTCGAATATTACACAGGCAATACGACTACTGATTATGAAAATGAAAAACGGATGCGCGAAATTGCGCAATTCATTCTCAACAACTACAACAAATCGACTTTCGACGGCGAATACAATGCACTGTTCGCCATTCAATCCGTGCCAATGCTGTTGGGTTACTACAAGATATTCAAGGAACTGAATCCCAAAATCAAAATCGGTGCAATCTTCACCTATGCAGCCAATGCCAACCAAGACGACGAGCAAACGGGGATGAACAAAGGATTTGCCTCGACAAAGGTCGATGCCGACGAGTTGCAAACCATTATTGACGATTACAACCGCATGTTCGGCACCGGATTCTCGACCGACAATTTCGGGGCATATTACGACGATGTGAACGAACGGATGAAGAAACGCCGGAAAGAGATGGAACCGCTCGACCTCCTGCTTGTCGTCGGGATGTTCCTCACTGGTTTCGACGCTAAGAAACTAAACACGCTTTATGTGGACAAGAACTTGGAGTATCACGGCCTGTTACAGGCCTTCAGCCGCACAAACCGGATACTGGGTGAAAAAAAGAAATTCGGTAAAATTTTTTGTTTTCGCGATTTGAAAGCAAACGTAGATGCAGCTATCAAATTATTCAGCAATAACGAGCCGAATGAGTACATCACCCGTCCTCCGTTCGAGAAAGTGCGTAAAGAGCTCAATCTGAAAATGATCTCCTTTTTGGAGAAATATCCCAATGTCACATATATTGACGCTCTGAAAAGCGAACCGGAAAAACGAGAATTCGTATTGGCGTTTCGGGAAATCATTCGAGGCAAAATCGAAGCGCAGATTTACGAGGAATACGAAACGGATGATCCTTATTTTATCATGTCGGAACAGGAGTATATGGACTTCCGGTCCAAATACCTCGACATCGCTATCGGCCATACGGGGGAAGACAAAGACCCTTCGGTTAAAAAAGACACTCCGCAACCGGAAATTGACGGGATTGACGATATCGATTTCTGTCTGGAGTTGTTACATAGCGATGTAATCAACGTCGCCTATATCCTCGCACTGATCGAAGACCTGAATCCCGAAAGCGAAGACTATAACGAAAAGCGCCAGCACATCATCTACACGATGATCAAAGACGCAGCCATGCGTAACAAGGCGATGCTGATCGACGGATTTATCCGCCACAATGTCGACGATGACAAAGCCGGATTTGCCCGCGCCAAGGCTGACGGATCAATCGATCTGGAGACCCGGTTAACAAACTACGTATCCACCGCCCGCAATGCAGCAATCGACCGGCTCGCCGAAGAAGAGGGGCTTCCTCAGGACGCCCTTCGGGATTATCTTGCCCAATACGATTACCTGCAACGGGAGAAACCGGAGATCATACAGAATGCAATCAAAGAGAAAAAAGTCGGCCTGAAAGAGCGCCGTAATATCCTCAAACGCGTCATGGGTAAACTCCGCGCAATCATCGAAACATTCAGTTGGGAATAAAAATTATTAGCGATGGAAAAAACATATCCTGGTTTTGTATACATTCTCACAAATCCGAGTTTTCGGGAGGATTGGGTGAAAATCGGAAAGAGCGCACGCCCCGTCGATGTCCGATCGAAAGAACTGGACAACACGGCTGTTCCCCTACCCTTTGAGATCTTCGCTACAATGCAGACAACCAAGTTCAATGAAGTCGAGAAATTGGTTCATAAGACCATTGATCGATTAACCGACCTGAGAATTCGGCAGAATCGAGAATTTTTCAATGTCGCACCCCAAGTCGCATTGGACATATTCAAGGATATTGCACAAACAATAGACGATGCAATCATCACCCGATATGAGGGAAATCTACCAATAATAGGGAACAGGCTGCCCTCGAACGAATCGAGTAAACATACCGTAAAACGAGGACGTTTCAAATTCAGCATGGTCGGAATCAAAATCGGAGAATACATTACGTTTTCTCCGACAAATACCCATGTGAAAGTTGCCAGCGATGATTCCATCGAATACGAAGGGCGTATTTATAAGTTATCGCCATTTGTCGGAACATTCATGCCGGAGGAGAGGCGTAACACATCAGGCGCATATCAAGGTGCTAAATATTTTTCCTATAATGGAAAAACCTTAGACGACCTGCGCAAAGCGGCCGAGCAATGCAACCATAAAATCGAGAATGAAGAATAAGCCATTATGAGCGAAGAATTACAACAAAAGCTCCGCAGCCAACTTTGGACGGTTGCCAACACCCTGCGCGGCAATATGTCGGCCAGCGATTTCATGTATTTTACATTGGGATTCATCTTCTACAAATACCTTTCGGAGAAAATCGAACTTTATGCCAATGAAGAGCTCAAAGAGGACGATCTGACATTCCGTGAAGCATGGGCAGGAACCGACGAAGATTTGAAAGCCGATCTGAAAGAAGCGTGTGTGCAGGATTTAGGGTATTTCGTCGAACCGGAATACCTCTACTCCACTATTATTGCAATGATCGACCGCAAAGAGAACATACTGCCGTCGCTCGAACGCTCACTCAAAAAGATCGAAGACAGCACAATCGGACAAGAAAGCGAAGATGATTTCGGCGGCCTGTTTTCGGACATCGACCTTGCATCGCCCAAACTGGGCAAGACAGCCGATGATAAAAATAAACTGATCAGCGACGTGCTCGTTGCTTTGAATGGTATCGACTTCGGATTGAAAGAGGCACAGGATATTGATATCCTCGGCGATGCCTACGAATACATGATCGGGCAATTCGCAGCCGGAGCCGGCAAAAAAGCAGGAGAGTTCTACACACCGCAGGAGGTCAGTCAGATTCTTGCCGAAATCGTCATCACGGGCAAACAGCGTCTGAAAACCGTATTCGATCCAACCTGCGGCAGCGGTTCACTACTGCTTCGCACGGCCCGGAGCGGCAAAGCCGACGAAATCTTCGGCCAAGAGAAAAACCCGACCACCTTCAACCTCTGCCGAATGAACATGTTGCTGCATGGTATCAAATACAACGATTTTGACATCCGTAACGGCGACACGCTCGAAGCCGACGAATTCGGCGACCAACAGTTCGATGCGGTGGTCGCCAATCCCCCGTTTTCCGCCGACTGGAGCGCTGCCGACAAATTCAACAACGACGACCGTTTCAACAAGGCCGGAGTTCTCGCACCCAAATCGAAAGCCGATTACGCCTTTATCCTGCACATGATCTACCACCTGAATGAAGGCGGAACAATGGCTTGTGTAGCACCGCACGGCGTATTGTTCCGAGGTGCCGCCGAGGGCAAAATACGTCGTTTCCTCATCGAAAAGAAAAACTATATCGATGCCATTATCGGGCTTCCGGCTAACATCTTCTATGGTACCAGTATCCCTACATGTATCCTTGTTATGAAAAAGTGCCGCAAGCAAGATGATAACATCCTCTTTATCGACGCATCACGCGAATTCGAAAAGGTTAAAACTCAAAATAAACTCCGTCCGGAACATATCCAAAAGATTATCGAGACCTACCGGAATCGTTCCGAAATCGAAAAATACAGCCATTGCGCCTCCTTGAAAGAGATTGAAGAGAACGACTACAACCTCAACATCCCGCGTTATGTCGATACGTTCGAGGAGGAAGAGCCAATCGACATCAAGGCAGTTATGGCGGAAATCAAAGAACTGGAAGCCAAACGCGCCGATTTGGACAAACAAATAGAGGTTTATCTAAAAGAATTGGGGATTGTCGAATAACACAAAGCGAGAAGCAATGGCAACAAATAACAACGATAAAACCCTCAAGGTTCCCTATTTGAGATTCCCGGAGTTTACAGGGGAGTGGAGATACTCATTCCTGAATGAATATCTGGAGGAAAATAAAGAGCGTAATAAAAAAGGGCTTTTCGATAAAACAACAGTTCTGTCGGTATCGGGAGATTTTGGAATTGTTAATCAGATTCGATTGTTAGGACGGTCTTTTGCAGGGAAGAGTGTACTGGATTACCATGTCGTTCGCTATGGGAATATTGTCTATACTAAAAGCCCATTGAAAGAGTATCCATATGGAATCGTAAAAATTAATAATGGTGTAGATGGTATTGTTTCGACTTTATACGCAGTATATAATGTCAAATCAAATGCCTCTGGGTGCTTTATTGAGAATTATTTTGCTTTACCAAGGCGAACAAACAAATATTTTAAGCCCATCGTTCGTATTGGTGCTAAACACGATATGAAAATCAGTAATGAGGAGGCCATTGCTAACGTTGTTTGTTTCCCTCAATATGCGGAACAGCAAAAGATCGCTGAATTTCTTTCCCTTATCGACGACCGTATTACTACCCAAAACAAAATCATTGAGAAACTTGAATCCTTAATCAGAGGGCTTTGTCTAAAGTTGGTTTCACAAGGAATCCCAAATACCGCTTTAAATACTTGTTTGGAATGTCATTCATCAATATTGCAAGAAAAGTCTATTACTACAGATGGAAAATATCCCGTATATGGTGCGGCTGGTATATGCGGTTATTCAGATACGCCTGAAGCATCGGGCGATTCTATCTTGATCATTAAAGACGGCGCAAGTGTCGGTGCAACTTTTTATGTTTCCGGCAAATATTCGGCAATTGGGACTCTGAACCGCTTAACAGCCAGACCCGGATGCTCGTTACGGTATTTATATTATTGTCTTAAGATCTTCGACTTCAGCCAATATAAAACCGGTCAGGCAATCCCTCACATTTATTTCCGGGACTATGGGATAGCTAAAATTTGGTGCCCATCCCTTGCCCAGCAGGAACATATTGCCGGAATCCTCACCTCTATTGATACAAAAATCCAGATGGAAAGATCACTGTTGGAACATTTAACTATCCAAAAACGATTCTTATTACAAAAAATGTTTATATGAACATCTGCTGCAACAAGTATTCTTTCTGTTGTTTATAAGTGGAATATATATTTTTATCAACCGTTATTTTGTATAATAGAGCATCAAGTGCTTTTGCGATATTGATCTGTTTATCCAGTGCTGGTAATGGAATGCGAAACGCAGACAAATCTTTCTTTTGAATGTTGGGTAGTCCACTTCCAATACGCAACGACATAATCTGTTGCCCCATTTGCTTTCAAATAATGGAAAAGGTATCTATTATCTACCGCATCTGAGATATTCTCTAAAGTATAACAGTGCCCTCCGCTCCAAAATGGAGTATAATTATATTGTACATATCCACAGGAATTTCCGCCTTCACTAATAGATATGGTATTCGCCTCTGTATTGTATAAATCATAATACCCCGACGGAGTAATACCTCCATTCATTACATAATATATCCCCTTTTCTGAAAGTTCTTCTTTGTTAACTTGCACTCCCTTCCTGATCTCACATAATTCATCTAAATACCTATACTGTTCAGACTCACCAAGCAATGTTTTATATATCCCTCTGATTAAGGATTCAAGTTTCTCAATGATTTTGTTTTGGGTTGCGATGCGCTCTTCTACCAGTTGTAGTAGTTGAGCA
>JAJPZH010000034.1 GCA_021204515.1 Alistipes sp.
CGACACTCCGACATTGCCGGATTTTCCTGCCCCCGCAGGCGTGTTGCTGCGTTTTCCGGTGTGTCTCGAGGCCCCGTGCCGCTCCGTCCGGCGGTGCAGATGCCATGCGGGTTTACAGGACGTTTGCGGGGCTGTTTGGCTGCGTTTCATGCGCGGTAGCCTTTATGTTACCCATGTCCTCTCCGTATTCCCGGAAAGCATGAAAGGTCCCGGAATCCGTTTTTTTTGCAACACGAACAGTGCCGCGTCGGAGGTGCTGACTTCGGGCGGGATTTTGTAGGCTTTTTGTTCGCGGGCGTATTAAACGCCGCGCCCGACAAGCCTGTCCGGCGCTCCCTTCCCGTGTTGCGGCAGTTTCGGCCTTATTTTACCTTGGCAGCTTTGGCGGCCACCGCCTGATCCAGCTCGATGATGAAGTCCGAAAGGACGTTCATGTAGTTGATGAAGGCGTCGTATGCCGAGTCGTACGGGTTGAAGTAGGAGTGTACGTCGCCGTCCGAGAGCCATTTGGTCGCCATGTAGTAGAAGTGGTCCGAGGTCTGCATGAAACTCCATACATAGTCGAAATCGGGGCTTTTCAGGGCGGCGACCTTCTCTTTCTGGGCGTAGAGTTTCGAGAAAGCCTCGTTCTGCAACTCGTTGCCGAGCCATGCCGTCACGTCGCGCTCCTCGTCGGCCCACGACATTACGTGCGGACAGTGGAGTACGGACACCGGCTGGTACTTCTTGGCGGCCTCGCTTACGGTGGCGAACTCCATGTCGTTCTTCTTGGCGAGGATCGCTTTGGGAAGCGCCCGCATGAATTCGAAGATTCCCGTATCCGCCGTCTGATGCTCCCCGAACGTCTCGTAGTCCATGAAGAGGTTGATGACCTCGCCCGGCGTTTCGTCCGAAGAGAGCCATTTGACGTATTTGTCCGCCGTCAGCGGCCAGTCTTCCCAACTGCGGTTCGAGAAGCGGAACGCGATGTCGTCCGAGAGCTTGTAGTTGCGCAGCAGCAGACGCAGTTTCTGGTTGATGGCGTTGGCATAGACGTAGTTGGGCGATTTCCAGCCCAGTATGTGCTTGGCGCCTTCGGCCAGCATCGTGCGGAAGCCCATGTCGGCGACCATGGCGCCGATCTCGTCGGAGTAGATCAGCTCGGTGTTGCGGAAGGCGGTGGGTTTCATGCCGAATTCCTTCTTGATCATCGCCGTATGGAGCTTCACCTGTTCGGTGAAATCCTCTTTGGAGGCCAGCGACGCCAGCGAGTGGGAGTAAGTCTCGGCCAGAAACTCCACGCATCCCGTGGCGGCCAGCTCCTTGAACGATTCGAGCACTTCGGGCGCAAAGGCGCGGAACTGCTCGACGGCGATGCCCGTGATCGAGAAGGAACAGCGGAATTTACCCTTGTTCTCCTTGATCAACTTCAGCAGCAGGGCGTTCATCGGCAGATAGCACTGCCGGGCGACTTTCTGCATGATCGAGCGGTTCAGGAGGTCGTCCAGGTAGTTGTGGTCCTTGCCCATGTTGAAGAAGCGGTACTTCTTCAGTCGCCATGGCTGGTGTACCTGAAAATATAAGCAGACGGTTTTCATAGGGTATCTGTATTTTTATTGTTTTTTGTTCTCTTCAATCACCGCTTCGTACACGGCTTTGATCTTGGCAGCGGCGTCGTTCCACTTGAGGTTGGTGACCTCTTCGAGTCCTTTCGACGCGAACATGCCCGACAGGGCCGGGTATTTGATCAGTCCGTAGATGGCGTCGGCCAGCGCGTCCACGTCCCAGTAATCGACCTTCACGGCGAAGTCGAGCACTTCGGCCACGCCGCTCTGTTTGGAGATGATCACCGGTACGTTCGAACGCATCGCTTCGAGGGGCGAAATGCCGAACGGTTCCGAGACCGAAGGCATGACGTATACGTCCGACAGCTGGAACATCTTGTGCACGTCTTCGCCGCGCAGGAATCCCGTGAAGTGGAAGCGGTCGGCGATGCCCAGCCGTGCCACGCGGCGGATGACGTGGTTCATCATGTCGCCCGCCCCGGCCATCACGAAGCGCACGTCGGGTACGCGCTTGAGCACTTTGGCAGCCGCCTCGACGAAGTAGTCCGGACCCTTCTGGTAGGTGATGCGTCCGAGGAAGGTGACGATCTTGTCCTTCACGCCCCGTTCGGGCGTTTTGCAGGGACCGCCGGCGAAACGTACGGCGTTGTGCACCGTCACGACCTTTTCGGCCGGAACGCCGTAGCGGTTGATGACGATGTTGCGGGTGAGGTTCGAAACGGCGATCACGCGGTCCGCGGCGTGCATGCCCGCACGTTCGATGGCGTAGACCTGCGTATTGACGTTCTCGCCGCTGCGGTCGTACTCCGTGGCGTGCATATGCACGACGAGCGGCTTGCCCGACACGCGCTTGGCGGCGATGCCGGCGTAGTAGGTGAGCCAGTCGTGGGCGTGGATCACGTCGAACTGCCCTTCGAGATCCTTGGCGACCTGCGCGGCCACCACGGCGTAGCGGGCCACCTCCTCCATGAGGTTTGCGCCGTACTTTCCCGAAAACGTATAACGCTGTTTCCATGCGTCGTCGGTCGTGGACCAGACCTGCCGGCCCGATTTGACATAGCGTTCGTGGTACTCCTCGTACTCCTCCGGGGAGATGTAGGGCACCATGTTCGAGTCGATATGGATGAACGACATCTTTTCGAGGATGTCGTCGGCCCCGCTGCCGGTCGAGCCGTAGAGAGCTTCCACGTCGCTGGCGTTCACCACGTGCGTAAAACGCTGGTCCTCGTCGCCGTAAGCGTGGGGGACCACGAACGATACATCGACGTCATTGCGCGCCAGACCGCGGGTCATGCCGTAGCATGCCGTTCCAAGACCGCCCGCGATATGGGGCGGGAACTCCCAACCGAACATTAAAACTCTCATATCTTAATTCCTTTCATTTTGTTGCCTCTATTTCTTTCCGGCTTTCTTCGCCGCTGTTTTCGGCGCACTCTTTTTCGCCGGGGCCTTCGGGGTCTTTGCCGCGGCCGGACTTTCGGCGGCGGTTTTTACCGTTTTCCCGGCGCTTTTCGCCGTCGGCTTCGTCTTCGGTTCCGTTGCCGGTTTTCCGGCGGTTTTCGCCGTTTTCGCTGCGATTTTGTCCGATGTTCCGGCGGTTTCAGATTTCGGAGCCGTTGCCTTGGCTCCTGCTTTCGCGCCTTTCGCTGCCGGTTTTTTCTTTTTCGGACTGTCCGTTTTGCCGCCCTTCTTCGCGGCTTTTGCCGTTTCGGGTTCATCTTTGCTCCGCTCGCGGATCATGCGGTGGATGTCCAGTACGGCTCCGACGCTCCATGCCTGCGAAATAGCTCCGCGCGAAGCGTAGGGCGGGTCGGCGTCGTACAACTCGCAGATCGAGCCGATGCCGTAGCGCTGGATGTCCTCGTCGAAGTTGGCCAGAGCCTCTTCGGCCTGCGGCAGGAATGCGTCGCCGTCGATGTCGAAGCAGGCCTTGATGTAGAAAGGCAGCAGCCACGGCCATACCGAGCCGTTTTTGGCGGCGAAGTCGCGCTCGGCGGGCATGCCCTCTTGCGAACCCCTGTAAAGCGGATTTTGGGGCGACAGCGTCCGCAGTCCCTTCGGGGTGAGCAGGTGCTGGCGCACCGTGCGGATCACCTCCAGCTGCATCGTCTCGTCGAGCATCTTGTAGTTCAGCCCGCAGGCGACGATCATGTTGGGGCGCGTCGATTTGTCGGGACCGCTGTCGTCCACGAAGTCGGCCAGATAGCCTTCCGGCAGGCGGAACAGTTCGAGGAACGACTCCTGCGTGCGGGCCGGGAGCGGAGTCCATGCCTTGACGAAGGCCTTGTCCTTCTTGTCGCCGTATTTGCCGGCCAGTTCGAGCGCATAGCACACGGCGTTGTACCACACGGCGTTCACTTCGACCTGATAGCCGTTGCGCGGGGTCACGGGGCGTCCGTCGATCGTCGAATTCATCCACGTCAGGGGCACCTCTTCCGAGGAGGCCCATATCAGCCCGTTGTCGTGCAGCGCCACGCGGCCGCCGATTCCCTGCCGGTAGTTTTCCAGTATGTCTTTCATGGCCGGGCCGTAACTCTCCCATATCTGCTTGGCCCCCACCTCGCGTTCGAGCTGCTGGAGAGTCCAGAAGAACCAGAGGGGAGCGTCCGCCGCGACCTCCGCCGAGGCGCTGCCGGTGAACATGCCGTCGC
This sequence comes from Alistipes sp., assembly GCA_021204515.1. GTDB lineage: Bacteria > Bacteroidota > Bacteroidia > Bacteroidales > Rikenellaceae > Alistipes. The sequence continues at coordinate 4,196 of JAJPZH010000034.1, forward strand.
GCATCTCCCGCACCAGCGTATCCAGCGCGTCGATGCAGTCCTCCTTGTGTCCCTGTTCGAGCGTGATGCCCGGCAGCGAGATGAAGGTCTGGCGGCCCGAAACTCCGTGCCACGGATACCCCGACACCACTTCGGTCCGGTCGCCCGGACGGCGGATCAGGAACTGCCGCGCCGAGTGTTCGAGGCAGCTGATGAAGTCGATCTTATGCGTACGCCGCGCGATGGATGCGGCGAAAACCTCTTCGATGGTCTTGGTCGAGCCCATTTCGTCGAGCGACGCCGAGAAGATGATGCTCTCGCCCTTCTTGAGCTCCGCTTCGAAATAGCCCGTCGTGAGCAGGTCTTCGTACCCTTCGTATCCGCGGGCCAGCTCCTGCTGGTATTCGAATCCGTAATACCAGTCGGGCGCGGGCACGAACTCCGTGCCGGGTTTGCTCGTCTGGAGATAGAGCCACGGGAACGAGTTGTAGAGACGGCACTTCACGCCGTTCACGGCGGGGTAGGAGTGTCCGTCGGCCTCCATGTTGGCGTGCGTCAGCGCATGCTTGTCGCGGAAGGCGAGGAACGGCCTCAGCCGCAGCCGGGTCTCAGAGTGGGCGTCCACGAGCGTGTAGCGGATCATCAGCTGCGTCCGCTTGTGGATCCAGAGCATCTCCTTTTTGAGGATTACGCCGCCCACGCGGTAGGTGATCGTCGGCGTCGGCGTATACTCGAAATCGGTGATATACTTGTGGCCGCGCGGCTCGTATACCCCCTTGAAACGGTGCAGCGCCAGATTGAACGTCTGGTCGTGCTGCACCACCGTTTCGTCGAGCGACGAGAGCAGGACGTAGGTCCGGCCGCTGTCATCGATGGGAGCCACCATCAGTCCGTGATAGCGGCGGGTGTTGCAGCAGACGATCGTCGTACTCATGTAGCCGCCGATACGGTCCGTCGAGAGCATTTCGCGCTGGAGGGAGTACTCCAGATTGCCCAATTCGCTTTTGTCGAAAGTAAGTGCTGACATATCTTTCTTACTTAAAAATGCAGTTCGTCCTATAAAGATATTAAAATTTTCAGAAAAATAATACCCGATAACAGTAAATTAATACCTTTTTTAACATTATTCACGCCAAATTTGCTAAGCCCACTTTACCAATGCAAAATCCATGCGGTGCGGCAGGTGGGGATTGTAGGGATAGAGACGCAGCGCCACGTCGAACGTGCCGGCCTCGCCGGGAACGTAATCCAGCGTATAGGTCACGCGGCTGCCGTCGGTTTTGGTGTGTTTCAGCCCGATGGTGCGGGTTACGTTCACCTTGCCGCCGCCGACGATCTGCTGGGCGATGACCATCTCGACGCCGATATCCTCAGGCCGGAGGTTGGCGATGTCCACCGTCACTTCGAAGTGGTACTTCTCGCCGGCGAAGATCGCCTCGTCGTCGATCCTCACGCGCTGGACGTCGATCACGCGGACTTTGTCCCATGCAGCCGAAACCTTGCGCTTCCACGCCGCGATCTCGCGGGCCAGCTTGTAGCCGCCTTCGACGATTTCGCGCTTGCGGGCCGCGAGCTTGTCGTAGAACCGCTCCTCGTAATCCCCCAGCATGCGGTTGGTCGTGAAGTTCGACGCGATGTCGGCGACGCACTTTTTGACCGAATCCACCCACTGGTGAGGAATGCCGTCGCTGCCGCGGTCGTAGTATTTGGGCACGATCTGCTCCTCGATGGTGTTGTAAATCATCTCGGCGTCGAGCTCGTCCTGATAGCCCTGATCGGCGAACGTGCGCTCCATGGGCAGCATCCATCCCGCGCCCTCCTTGTAGCCTTCGACCCACCATCCGTCGAGTACCGAGAACTGCAGCACGCCGTTCATGACGCACTTCTCGCCCGACGTACCCGACGCTTCGAGCGGACGGGTCGGGGTGTTGAGCCACACGTCCACGCCCTGTACCATGCGGCGGGCCAGCTCCATGTCATAATTCTGCAGGAAGAGGATCTTGCCCACGAACTGCGGCATGGCGGCCACTTCGACGATGCGTTTGATGAGGTCCTGACCCGGCTTGTCGTTGGGGTGCGCCTTGCCCGCGAAGATGAACTGCACGGGACGCTCCTTGTTGTTGACGATCGCCGACAGCCGGTCGAGGTTGGTGAACAGCAGGTAGGCGCGCTTGTAGGTGGCGAAGCGGCGGGCGAAACCGATGGTCAGCACGTCGGGCTTGATGCCCTCGATGATCTGAATCATCTGGCGCGGCGAGTCGAGACGCACCTGATTGGGGTCGCTGTAGCGGCGGCGGATATGCTTGACGAGCTTGTTCTTGAGGTACATGCGCTCGTTCCACAGCTCCTCGTCGGGAATCTGGTGTACCTTCTGCCATGCCGGGATGTCGTAGGTGTGTCCTTCGAATCCGTCGGCGAAATAGCGGGCGTACAGGCGGCGCATGCTGGTCGCGATCCACGTCGGGAAGTGCACGCCGTTGGTGACGTATCCGATGTGAAGCTCGTTTTTGAAATAGCCCGGCCACATGTTGCCCAGAATATCCTTCGACACCTCGCCGTGGAGCCACGACACGCCGTTCACCTCCTGCGAGAGGTTGCAGGCCAGCACCGACATCGAGAACTTCTCGTTCGGGTCGTTGGGGTTGGTCTTGCCGAGGTTGATATACTGCTCCCAAGTGATGCCCAATACGTCGGGGTAATGCGACATATATTGGCGGATCATCGACTCGGGGAATGCGTCGTGGCCTGCGGGAACCGGCGTATGGGTCGTGAAGAGCGACGACGAGCGGATCACCTCCAGCGCCTCCGAGAAGGAGAGCTTCTTGTGGGTCACCAGATCGCGGATGCGCTCGATGCCGATGAATGCGGCGTGTCCCTCGTTGCAGTGGAATACGTCGTGTTTGATGCCCAGCTTGCGCAGCGCGCGGATACCGCCGATGCCGAGCAGGATCTCCTGCTTGAGCCGGTTCTCCCAGTCGCCGCCGTAGAGGTGGTGCGTAATCTGCCGGTCCTCTTCGAGGTTGGCCTCGAAGTCCGCGTCGAGCAGATAGAGGTCCGTGCGTCCCACCTGACATTTCCAGACGCGCGCCCAGAGCGTACGTCCGGGGAAGGCGATGGTGACCGTCATCCAGTTGCCGGCTTCGTCGCGCACGGGCGAGATCGGCAGCTTGTAGAAGTTCTGCGCTTCGTAGGTCGCCTCCTGCGCGCCCTGCGACGAGAGCCGCTGCGTGAAGTAGCCGTAACGGTACAGCAGCCCCACGGCCGCCATCGGGACGTTCTTGTCCGACGCCTCCTTGAGGTAGTCGCCGGCGAGGATTCCCAGACCGCCCGAATAGATTTTGAGCGACGAGTGCAGGCCGTACTCCATCGAGAAATAGGAGATCGAGGTCGCCTTCGGATCGGGTTTCTCGTTCATGTAGTCGCGGAACTGCGCATATACGGCGTCGAGCTGGCTGAGGAAATTCGCATCCTGTTCAAGCTCCTTCATGCGCTCCACGCTCATTTTGTCGAGGAATGCGATCGGATTGCTTTCGCACTCGGCCCACAACGCATGGTCGATGCTTTCGAACAGGTCGCGCGTGCCGGGATTCCAGCACCACCAGAGGTTGCGCGACAGCTCTTCGAGGGCATGCAGACGTTTGGGCAGGGTTTTGTCCACCATCATACGGTTCCAGCTGGGCTTTTCGGCGAAAAGCTGCTGGCGTACGAAGTTGATCTGCTCGTTGCGGTTTCCGCCTTCGTCCAGCACGGCGCGGTTGGTGCGGATCACCGAACTCTCGACGGCCTCGGAGTAAGCCTGCTCGTAGGCGGCGAAGAGGTGTTCCCAGAGCGCCGTTTCGGATATCTCGTAAGCCGACACGCGCATTTCGTTCACATGCTTGTCGTCCAGCAGGCTGAATCGCAGCAGCGAATCGGCGATCTTTTCTTCGACCTCCTGATCGTTGTAGTCGTCGCGGCGTATGATCTCCACGCCCGCATGCTCGCGCTGCTTGCTTACCCAGAGTCCGAATCCGGCCAGCGTCGTGGTGATCGTCGGTACCGAGAAGGCCACCGATTCGAGCGGCGTGTAGCCCCACGGCTCGTAGTAGGACGGAAATACGGTCATGTCCATACCGACCAGCAGCTCGTAATAATCCTTGCCGAATATGCCGTCGGCCTTGTTGAGATAGGTCGGAACGAAAATCACTTTCACCTTCGAATCGGGTGCGGTCAGGATACTGCCGTTGAGGGCGTTTACGATCGGATCGCTGTTCTGGTATTCGAGGTAGTGGGTCGAGTATTTGTACTGTCCGCCGTCGATCGGGTTCGACGGGTCGGCCAGATGCGCCTGCAGATCCGCGCGCGGACCGCGGTTGGCGGCGGGTACGGTGATGTAGGCCAGCACCTGACGTTTGAGCCGGGGCGATGCGGCCAGTTTTTTGAGCGATTCGATGAATACGTCGATGCCCTTGTTGCGGAATTCGTAGCGGCCGCTGGTGCCGACGATCAGCGGCTCCTCGGCGAACTTTTCGCCCAGACACGCTTCGGCTACCGAAATCATCGTTTTGCGGGCTTCGGCGCGCTTCGCATCGTACTCTTCGCTGGTCCAGACGAAATCGTTTTCGAAGCCGTTGGGCGTGATGCAGTCGGGTTCGCGGCCCAGCAGGAATTTGCACTCGTTGGCCGTGATGTCGCTGACCGTGACGAATGCGTCGTGGTATGTGGCGGCGGCTTTCTCGATCGAATGCTTGGCCACGACGTTGAACTGGCGGGCCAGCTCGTCGGCGTTGAACTTGGTCAGGTCGTTGTAAAGCGGCAGGTGGTTGTCCGCGATGCAGCGGCCCATGACCGTTGCGTGCGTGGTGAAGAGCGTCGCCACATAAGGCGCATGGCGGCGCAGGTAGAGACCGCCCGCCGCCGTCATCCACTCGTGGAAATGGGCGGCGACCTTGTCGGTCGCGGTGGCGAAGTTCTCGACATAGGAGGCGATCACCGCGCCCGCGGCATAGCCGAAGAGTACGGGTTCGATATAGTCCCACTGACCCGAGATCGAATCGACATGGTAGGCTTCCCAGAGTTTTTTGAGTATTTCGTCCTTGCGGGGAATCAGCGAGGTGAAGTCCACCAGAATCACCGTCGGCTCGCCCTTGATTTTCCAGCGGCCCGCGCGGATGCGGATGCCTTCGCCGTAAAGCCCCTGACGCCATGCTTTCAGCAGGTTGGGGTCTTCCTCGAATTCGGGATTCACGCCCTCGTGCTGCAGGTCGGGTCCGATGAGGATATAGCGGTCTTTGAATTTCCGGATTGCCGTCTGCGCTTTGGTCGAGACTACCGTATGGATGCCGCCGACTTTGTTGCATACCTCCCAGCTTACCTCGAAAAGGTAATCGGGGGTCAGTTTTGCATTGCTCATATTTGTACTGCTTGTTTGTAATTTACTTATCGAATCGGTTGAAAACCGGTGCAAAGGTAATACTTATATTTATATTAAACAATCTTGCGGGGATAATTACTAAAAAAATTTAATAATAACTTAACATTTCAGTTTCACTTGGTTGCGCGCTTCGTTATGTTTCGAAAAGGGCCTCGATCACGGCGTCCGAGATCAGGAACCGCTCCGGGGGGACGGCCAATCGTCCGCCTGCGTCGCGGAGTGCGCCGCTTTGCAGATACGGGGCGGCCTCTTCGCGCATCCGCTCCAGCCGTTTCGTGCCGAAACGGGCCGCGACTTCCCGTGTGTCGATTCCTTCGGCCGTGCGGAGCGCCGTCATGACGTACTCGTTGAAACGGTCCCTGCCCGTGAGCACTTCGCGTTCCGCCGGATCGCCCGCGATGTACCGTTCCACCGAACCGACGTTCCAGTGCCGCTCCTCTCCGTCGAACGAGTGCGCCGCAGGACCGATGCCGAGGTATTTCGCACCGTGCCAATAGGCTGCATTGTGGCGGGCGCGGAACCCCGGAAGGGCGAAATTCGAGACTTCGTAGTGGTCGAATCCCGCTCCGGTCAGCGTGTCGTGGACCGTGAGGAATTCCGTTTCGCTGACCTGCTCGTCCACGGCCCGGAATTCGCCCCGGGCGGCGCGCCGCCCGAATGCCGTATCGGGTTCGACGGTCAAATGGTATGCCGAAATATGCTGTACGCCGAGCGAAAGGACCGCGTCGAGCGAGCGGCGCAGCGTATCGCCGCCGAAGCCCGGTACGCCGAAGATCAGATCGACGGTGATGTTGCTGAAGCCGGCCTGCTGCGCCGTGCGGACCGCTTCGGTCGCCTGCGCGGCCGTGTGGCGGCGGTTCATCAGCTTCAGGCAGTCGTCGTCGAACGACTGTACGCCGATCGAGAGACGGTCGATGCCCGCTTCGAGCAGGCCGCCGAGGTATTCGGGCGTCAGGTCGTCGGGATTGGCTTCGAGCGTCGTTTCTTCGGCGCCGGAGCAGTCGAAAAGCTGTGCGGCATGGTTCAGCAGCCCTCTGATCGCTTCGGGCGCGCAGAGCGACGGCGTCCCGCCGCCGAAGTAGCGGGTGGTCACCGCTTCGCCGCCCGGATAATCGCGCCGGTCGTCCAGTTCGCGGTGCATGGCCGCCAGCAGACCGTCCATACGCCGCAGATCGACGCTTTTGTAAAAGTCGCAGTAGGCGCAGACGCGCTTGCAGAAGGGTATGTGGAAATAGAGTCCGGCCATGGGTTACCAAAGTTAAGAAAAAAACGGAAACGGCGGCACATTATTTTCCGATTTTTCCGAAATAGGCCGGAAGTCGGTGTGCTCCGCGTTTTTCCCGGCGGTTGCCGGACGGTCCCGGCGCTGTTGCGAAAACGCGGCAGAATGTTTGCGATACGCACTCTGTCCGGGTCTGTGCGCAGCTTCGGATGAGGATGATATGAAGTTATAAATGAATCACATACGGACATCGGAAAAAATAATGATCTTTTTTTGTGTTTTTCACTGTTAATTTTTTCACAAGTGTAAAAGTTTTTCTACCTTTGTGCGGTTAAAGTCCGCTCGAACGGATTTCAACGTTAGGTTAAATCAGGGATTTGATGTTTTATTAAAATAACGATTGCTATGAACAAAATGGATTTGAGAAAGTACGGGATCACGGGCGTAACCGAGATCGTGCACAATCCGTCGTACGACGAACTCTTCCGCGAGGAGACCAAGAAGGGACTCCGCGGTTTCGAAAAGGGTCAGGAGACCGAAATGGGCGCCGTGAACGTGATGACCGGCGTTTATACCGGCCGTTCGCCCAAGGACAAGTTCTTCGTGATGGACGAGACCACGAAGGATACGATCTGGTGGACTTCCGACGAGTATAAGAACGACAACAAGCCCGTAACCAAGGCTGCATGGAAAGAGCTGAAGAAACTCGCTGCGCAGGAACTGTCGGGCAAGAAACTCTACGTTGTGGATACTTTCTGCGGCGCCAACGAGAACTCGCGCCTGAAGATCCGCTTCATCATGGAGGTAGCTTGGCAGGCACACTTCGTAAAGAACATGTTCATCCGTCCGACCGACGCCGAACTGGAGAATTACGGAGAGCCTGATTTCGTCGTGCTCAACGCTTCGAAAGCCAAGGTCAAGAACTACAAGAAACTCGGTCTGAACTCGGAGACGGCCGTTGTCTTCAACCTCACCGAGAAGATGCAGGTCATCCTCAACACGTGGTACGGCGGCGAGATGAAGAAGGGTATGTTCTCCTACATGAACTACCTGCTTCCGCTCAAGGGCATGGCTTCGATGCACTGCTCGGCCAACACCAACGCCAAAGGCGAGACGGCTATTTTCTTCGGTCTGTCGGGCACCGGCAAGACCACGCTTTCGACCGACCCGAAGCGCGAGCTGATCGGCGACGACGAGCACGGCTGGGACGACGACGGCGTATTCAACTTCGAGGGCGGCTGCTATGCCAAGGTTATCAACCTCTCGCAGGAGAACGAGCCCGACATCTGGAACGCCATCCGCCGCAACGCGCTGCTGGAGAACGTGACGGTGGACAAGAAGGGCAAGATCGACTTCGCCGACAAGTCGGTTACGGAGAATACCCGCGTATCGTACCCGATCTTCCACATCGACAACATCGTGAAGCCCGTATCGAAGGCTCCGGCCGCCAAGAAGGTGATCTTCCTCTCGGCCGACGCATTCGGCGTGCTGCCCCCGGTCTCGATCCTGAACGCCGAGCAGACCAAGTACTACTTCCTCTCCGGCTTCACCGCCAAGCTGGCTGGTACCGAGCGCGGCATCACCGAGCCGACCCCGACCTTCTCGGCCTGCTTCGGCGCAGCCTTCTTTTCGCTGCACCCCACCAAGTACGGTGAGGAGCTGGTGAAGAAGATGCAGAAGTCGGGCGCCAAGGCTTACCTCGTGAATACGGGCTGGAACGGCACCGGCAAACGTATCTCGATCAAGGATACGCGCGGCATCATCGACGCCATCCTCGACGGTTCGATCGACAAGGCCGAGACCAAGACGCTGCCGATCTTCGACTTCAAGATTCCGACGGCGCTGCCCGGCGTAGATCCCAAGATCCTCGATCCGCGCGACACCTATAAGAACGCCAAGGATTGGGACGTGAAGGCCGAGGACCTCGCAAACCGCTTCGTGAAGAACTTCGTGAAGTTCACGGGCAACGAGGAAGGCAAGAAGCTCGTAGCTGCCGGCCCGAAGATTAAGTAATTCCCGATGGCAGCGGCGCAGGCCGCACATCGTTCAGAACGCGGAAGCGGGGTGGTGATACTCCCGCTTCCGTTTTTTTTATGCTTGTAACTTTCCCTCCCGTGACGAGTGGCGTCCGGGAGCTCGTCCGGCAGAACCGGTGAGGAACGGGCGTTTCGGAGCAGGCCCTTTCCCTTTGGAATATGTCTCCGGACTGTTTTTCCGGTTCTCCTGTTTATCCGGGTGCATCCGGTAAAACGGAACGCCCCGCTCCTCGAAGAGCAGGGCGTTTATGATTCGTTGTTCCCGGCCTTTTCCGGAACCCGTGTTATCTGCTGCAGGAACTGTCGGTGCGCAGTCTCTTGGGCATGAAGATCCGGTAGCCGATCGAGACGCCGATCTTGTTGGGATACCACTCCGACGAACCGTTGAACGGATCGGGATTTTCCGGCTGCACCGGGCGGTGGGGGTACATGTCCACCTTGCCGTCGAAACTGTATCCGTTGTAATGGCTGTCCATCCACGCCCATCCGAAGAAGGCGTCGAGCAGCCACCGTTCCCCGAACTGGTGTTCGTAACCCACGCACAGGCCGATCATCATGCCGTAACCTTTGCAGTAGCGATCCTCGAACTTCAGTTTCCAGCCCTCGATATAGGGTTTCGACATGTCGAAAGCCATCATGCCGATATTGGCGCCCAGATACCAGCCCCGGTTGTGTTCCTTGAAATAACGCCGGTATTCGCCCATGAAAATAGCGAACGTCATATGCTTCTGGTTGATCGACTTCCACGGCGAAATCACGATGTCGGTCTGCAGGGTCGATTTGGGGGAAATGGCGAATTCCACGGAGGGATTCACGACGCCGACCATTGCATAGAGCGCGTTGAGTTTGACGTAGCCCTGCGATGCGGCGTTCTGTATGCCGAACAGCGAAAACAATACGATCAGGACCGGAACCTTGCGGAAGAGCTTTTTCATCGGGACGGAATGTTATGCCGGGCAAATATATGAAAAAATCCGGCCAAAATCATATTGTGGCCGGATTATAACTATGAGATGGACGGATTTATATTGTTTCGCGCCTTTTTACATCGCTTCGAATTTAACCGTCATCGTCATAAAGTCCGCCGTAATCCGGTAGTTTCCGTCTCCGAATCCCATCAGCAGCGGATAGAACTGATTGCTGCCCTGAACCAGTTCCCAGCCCAGATACCCGTCGTCGAACGAGCCTTTGGCGCCGTATTCCGTCAGCCAGTCGGTGTTTGAAATGATGAACTTGAATCCGTTGCCTTTCGGATTGCCTTCCTGTGCCGTTCCGACCTTCACCGGAACATTTTCGGCGACGAATACACCCGGCGAGGTTTGGATCATTGCGACCGCCTTGTCCAGATCCCAGCCGTCGGGCATGGCGTCGCCCAGTATGTAGAGGGCCGCAGGATAGTCGGAACTCTGTGCCGGTTCGAACGATACCGTCATCGTGGTAAGGTCCGCCGTAATGTCGTAGGCGCCCGAGGCATATCCCATCAGCAGCGGATAGAACTGGTTGCCGCCCTGCGCGAGTTCCCAGCCGCGGTATCCCTGCTGTCCGTCGTGGTCGTCGAACGGCTCTTTGGCGCCGTACTCGGTACTCCAGTCGCTGTTCGAAATGCCGAATTTGAACCCGTTGCCCTTGTTGTCGTCCGGATTGGCTTCGCCGACATTTATCTTTACGCCTTTGACCTGAAATACGCCGCTGCGAAGTTTCGTCAGGGGAATGAAGTCCCCGAGTTCCCAGCCTGCCTCGGTCGCGGGGCCGAAGAGGAAAAGCGTTTCGGGATAGGTCGGAGCCGTACCCGTGCCCGTAAGGGTTACTTGCATGGTGTTGAGGTCCACGCGTATTTTGTAATAGCCTTCGCCGAGCCCCTGTGAACCGGGGATGAAGCGGATGTCGCCGTCACCGTCGCCTTTTTTCCGGACTGTCCAGTAATCCCCGGCCGCTTCGTCGCGGATATACTCCGTCCAGTCGTGGAAGTCGAATTTGAAACTGCTCTCGGCTTTGAGGTAGATATTCGGATGTTCGTATATGTTTTCTCCTATGGGAATCAGTGCGTTCGCTTCGACCATCTCCCAGCCGTTCTCCATGTTGTCGCCCAGAATGTAGAGCGCCGTGTCGGGATCGAATTCCGTGACGTCGCCCGTTTGGGTCAGCGTGAGCAGCATAGCGTTGAGATCGGCCTTTACGGTGTAGATGCCGCTCGTATAGTCGTATTGCAGGGGATAGAACTGCGAATCCCCGTCGTTGGGGATGGCGAATGTCTGTATCCGGCCGAATTCTCCGCCTATCTCCTGTCCGTAGAACGGGTAGCTGCCGTTTTCCTCGATATAGAATTTGAAACCTTTGTTATCCTCGGGTTTGCCGAATTTGAGTACGATATTTTCCGCCGTATAAACGCCTTCGTCGCCCTGCGGCAGTTCGATCGCCTTGTCCCAGCCGTATTCGCAGGCGCCGCCCTTCATCCAAAGCGATGCGGGCTTGACCGTCTCGGCGGCATAAGCCGTTGCGGCGAAGGACACCTCTTCCGAAGTTTTGTCCTCGACGAGGTAGTTGTCCGTCTGGGCGTGGACGCAGGCTCTGAGAGCGAAGCGTTCGCCGCTCCTGCCCCCGAACGTCGAGATGAGCAGGTCGTTGAGTTCCCGGTGGGAAAATGAAAGTTCCAGTTCCGACCCCATTTCGCGTTTCAGGCCCTTGAAGATGTCTTCGCCTTCGATGTTGAGGTAGAAATCGTATGTTATCGACGTGCTGCGGGTTTCGGCAGCCGGCGTCCATGTGAATTTCAGGGCTTCCTGATCGGCCTTGCCGGCGTCGAGAACCACTTCTTCCGCCGATGTCGTGATCACGGGTGCCGTCAGCCTGCTCCACTCTTTATCCGGGTAATCCGGGGTGTTGTCGTCGCTGCACGAAGCGGCGGGAAGTGCGAAAGCCAGTATTCCGGCGAAATATTTCCAGAAACGTTTCATAAATGGTTGTTTTAGGTTCGTAACAGGGTGCGTTTGTTTTCGAACGTAAAAATAAAGGACAAAAACCGGATAACCATGAAAAGCGGCGCAGCGTACAAGCATTTGATTGAAAAGTATCATTCATGCGCTGTGTGTTCTCCTGAAACGGAGGGAGGACAAAAGAATGACATTTTCCGATTTTGGGGCTGAGGCCGTTTTGTCGGGGTGTTTTAATTGTTTCCGTTTCTCTCCGGCCGTGCGGGGTATGGCAAAATGGTATTATCCTGTCCAATTATGATACTTTTCAATCCATGTGTGTCATATTCGTTGCAGAACCATTGCGAAACCTTTATTTTTACGCAGCACAAACGGAGAACGGCGCCCGTTTTATTGCCTTTCCCCGAAGTTTTCGATTCACCTGCTTATATAATCTTGAATAACCATGAAAAAAATCGGTATCATTACCATTTTCGCTTTATTGGCCGGATTCCCCTCTGTCGCCCGGGAAAAGAGTCATACGGTTCTTTCACCCGACGGAAAGCTCGGCATCACTCTTACTGCCGGGGAACGGCTCGTCTATTCGGTCAGCGTGGACGGTCAGCCCGTTGTGGCGCCGACTCCGATTGCGATGACGCTGCGCGACGGAACGGTATGGGGCGGTACGGTGCAGCCTTCGCGGATCCGTCGGGGCGGCGCGGACGCTTCGTTCGAGACTCCGTTTTATATAAAAGAACGGGTCGATGACCGTTACAATTGGCTGCGGGCCGACTTCCGGCCGGGATTCGCGCTGGAGTTCCGCGCCTACGACGACGGAGTGGCTTACCGTTTTGTCTCCATGAAATCCGATTCCCTGTACGTCGTATCCGAAGAGGCCGGGGCCTGCTTTCCCGGAGACTGGACGTGCTGGGCACCTTATGTGCGGGATTGCGACGGCGCCGATATCGCGCCGTTCGGCAGTCAGTTCAAGACCTCGTTCGAGAATCTCTATACTGTCGGACCTCTTTCGAAACTTGATCCCGCGCGGCTGGCTTTCCTGCCGCTGGTCGTTGCGACCGATAAGGATGTGAAACTTTGCTTTACGGAGGCCGACCTGCAGGCTTACCCCGGGATGTATCTCAATAATCCGGACGGCGGTACGGCGCTGCGCGGCGTTTTCGCACCATACCCGAAGCGCACCCACGACGGCGGACACGACGGCCTTCAGAACGTCGTGGACGAATACGACGGTTTTATCGCCAAAGCCGCTCCCCGGGCTGCCTTCCCGTGGCGGACGATTCTCATCGCCCGCGAAGACAGGGAACTGCTCGATAACGATATGGTCATGCGCCTTGCCGAACCGTCGCGGCTCGAGGACGTATCGTGGATCAAACCCGGTCAGGCCGCGTGGGAGTGGTGGAACGACTGGGGGCTTTACGGCGTCGGTTTCGAAGCGGGCGTCAATACGCCCACTTATAAGCATTACATCGACTTTGCGGCCCGCAACGGAATCGGGTATCTGGTGATGGACGACGGATGGTCGAAAGACAAAACCGACCTGATGTCGGGCGGCAGCGATAAGCTCGACCTCGGCGAAGTGCTGCGCTATGCGGAAGAGAAGGGCGTCGGTATTATTCTCTGGGCCGGTTACCGGGCTTTCGACCGGGATATGGAGGAGGTATGCCGCCACTATTCGGCTTTGGGTGTCAAAGGATTCAAAGTCGATTTCATGGATCGCGACGACCAGCTGATCGCCGAGTTTCTCTATCGCGGCGCCGCTACGGCTGCGAAATACGGACTAATACTCGACTATCACGGTATTTACAAACCCGCCGGATTGCAGCGCACCTATCCCAATGTCGTCAATTTCGAGGGCGTTCACGGTCTGGAGCAGATGAAGTGGTCGGAAGAGAGCGTCGATCAGGTGACCTACGACGTGACCATGCCGTTTATCCGTATGAATGCCGGGCCTGTCGATTATACGCAGGGAGCCATGCTCAATGCTGCCAAAGGTCATTTCGTTCCGCGCCGCAGTGAACCGATGAGTCAGGGAACCCACTGCCGGCAGCTGGCGGAATATGTCGTTTTCCATGCTCCGCTCTCGATGTTGTGCGATTCGCCCTCCAATTACGACCGCGAACCCGAATGCACTTCCTTCATCTGCGGTGTGCCCACCGTGTGGGATCGGACCGTGGCTATTGACGGGCGTCTGGGCGAGTATGTCGTTGTAGCCCGCCGCAAGGACGATGTGTGGTATGTCGGCGGACTGACGGGGCATGAAGGGCGTACGGTGACGCTCGATCTCGGATTTTTAGGCGACGGAAATTTCACTGCCGAAATTTTCCGCGACGGTGCCAATGCCGCCAGATACGGGCATGATTACCAGCGTGAAATCCGTTCGCTGGGCGCAGCACGAGCTTTGGAAATAAAGATGGCTCCTGCCGGAGGATTCGCTTTGCGGATTACCCGGGATTAAAATAAATATTCTATTCGATCCGTTTTATGATAAATTTAGATTACGAAAAGCGTGTTGCCGCCCTGCGTTCGGCCCATGAGAAACTGATCGCAAGGGCCAACGAGGCCGCAGATTCCAACGGTGTATGGACCCGGTATGCCTATCCGATCCTTACGGCTGCGCATACGCCGCTCTTCTGGCGCTACGACCTGAACCCGGCTACTAACCCCTATTTGCTCGAACGGTTCGGAATCAACGGAACGTTTAATGCCGGTGCGATCAAATTCAACGGCAAATACGTGCTGGTGGTCCGTGTCGAAGGCAATGACCGCAAATCCTTTTTCGCATTGGCCGAGAGCGACAACGGCATCGACAGATTCCGTTTTCACGACCATCCGCTGATGCTTCCGGCGGTCGATGATTCCGAGACCAACGTATACGACATGCGCCTTACGGCCCATGAAGACGGTTGGATTTACGGTATTTTCTGCGTCGAACGGCACGATCCGTCGGCCGTTCCGGGCGACCTTTCGTCCGCTGTGGCGACGGCAGGCGTGGCCCGCACAAAGGATCTCGTGCATTGGGAACGCCTGCCCGATATCGTGTCGCCGACCCAGCAGCGCAACGTCGTACTGCACCCCGAATTTGTGAACGGCAGGTATGCGCTGTATACCCGTCCGCAGGAGGGATTCATTACGGCCGGGGCGTGCGGCGGCGGCATCGGATGGGCGCTGACGGACGATATGACCCGCGCCGAGATCCGTGACGAGAAGATTATCGACGTGCGGTTCTACCATACGATCAAGGAGATGAAGAACGGTGAAGGGCCCCATCCGCTCCGGACTCCGCAGGGATGGCTGCATATGGCCCACGGCGTACGTGCCTGCGCCGCCGGACTGCGCTATGTGCTTTATATGTATATGACGGCGCTCGACGATCCTTCGCGGGTGATCGCCGCCCCTGCGGGCTATACGCTGGCGCCGGAGGGCGGGGAACGTATCGGTGACGTGTCGAACGTGCTTTTTTCGAACGGCTGGATCGCAGACGACGACGGCCGGGTGCTGCTTTATTACGCTTCGAGCGATACCCGTATGCACGTGGCGACCTCGACGATCGGAAAACTTGTGGACTATTGCCTTCATACGCCGAAGGACGGTCTTACGACCCGGACTTCCGTAAAAAGGCTGAATGAATTGATCGATAATAATTTGAATTACAATAAACGGATTCGCTGATGAGAGATGACGTCACATTCCGGGAGAAGGTCGGATACGGCTTCGGGGACATGGCATCGAGCATGTTCTGGAAGATATTCGGCATGTATCTGCTCTTCTTCTATACCAAGGTGTTCGGCATTACGCCGGCCGCAGCGGGGACCATGTTCCTGCTGACCCGTATCTGGGATTCGCTGAACGATCCCGTGATGGGCCTGCTGGCTGACCGGACCCGCAGCCGATGGGGCCGTTACCGTCCCTATCTGCTGTGGGGAGCCGTGCCGTTCGCCGTGGTCGGAGTGCTGACGTTCTGGACTCCCGGTTTCGGGATGACGGGCAAGTTGGTGTGGGCTTATGTTACCTATACGGCCATGATGATGGTTTATACGGTGGTCAATGTGCCCTACGCCTCGCTGTTGGGTGTGATGACGTCCGATACGAAAGCGCGCAACAGTTTCTCTTCCTACCGGATGTTCTTTGCCTACATAGGCAGTCTGCTGACCTTTATGCTGTTGCAGCCGTTGGTCGATTTCTTTGCGGGATGGCTCGGCGGTGACGCTGTCGTGCTGAACGAGACCGTCGCAGGAAGCGATGTGGCCATATCCGGTATGCCTGAGGCGTGGACCTGCGCTGTGGCGGTGATCGGGACCCTCTGCACCTTACTGTTCTGGCTCTGTTTCCGCTGGACGCGCGAACGTATCCGGGACGATGACCGGCAGCATGGCGGAGGATCGGTCGGCCGCGATCTGAAAAGTCTGGTGAATAACGCTCCTTGGTGGATACTGCTCGTGGCGGGTGTCGCAGTGCTGTTGTTCAACTCGATCCGCGACGGCGTGGCTATTTTTTATTTCACCGACTACGTCCGAAGCTCCTATAAACTTCCTCATCTGGGCTGGACGCTCGGCACGCTCTACTTGTTGCTGGGACAGTTGGGCAATATGGCCGGGGTCGCTTTGGCCGTGCCGCTTGCCGCACGTATCGGCAAAAAGGGGGCTTTTGCCGCGGCGATGGGTGTCGCCGCCGTGCTGAGCGTTTTCTTCTTCCGGCTGAAACCTTCCGATTTGGAGTGGCTGTTCGCTTTGCAGGCGTTTGTGAGCGTCGCTGCGGGGATCGTGCTTCCCTTGTTGTGGAGCATGTATGCCGATATCGTGGATTACGAAGAGTATCGCAGCGGCCGGCGGCCGACCGGGCTGATTCTTTCCTCGTCGTCGATGTCCCAAAAGTTAGGCTGGGCTTTGGGCGGCGCCGTTACGGGATGGCTGCTGGCGGCGGGCGCGGTGCTGTTCTATCCCCTCGGTGAAAAACGTATGACCCGGATTGCGTCGGAACTCGCACTCCGCCGGAAAACAAACGAATAAAGAGTATGGAAAAGCTGCTTGCACAATGGATGAACGGGTTGTCGGAAGAACTGACCGGCGACATTATGCCTTTTTGGGTGAAGTTTCTGGGGGACGGCGTGCATTTCGCCGGGCGTATCGACGGCTGCGGCAATGCGCATCCCGAGGCGGGAAAGAGTGCGGTTCTGATTGCCAGAATGCTGTGGGCGTTTTCGGCGGCTTATCGGACCACGGGCCGGACCGAGTACCTCGATGCGGCATGCAAAGTCCGGGAATTCCTGACTTCGCGTCTGACGGACCGACGTTACGGCGGCGTCTATTGGGAAATCGCCTCCGACGGAGAACCGGTTTCATGCAAAAAGCAGAGTTACGCCATTGGTTTCGCCCTGTACGGATTGAGTGAATACGTGCGTGCCACGGGCGATCCCGCGGCTTTGGAAGAGGCCGTGTCGATGTTCGAAGCGCTTGAAAAGCATGTGTGGGACGCAGGCCGGGGCGGTTATGCCGAGGCGCTTACGCGGGACTGGCGGCCTTTGGAGGATATGCGTCTGAGCGGGAAGGACGCCAACACCTATTTCAGCATGAATACCCACCTGCACCTGCTCGAACCCTATACGAACCTGCTGCGGGTATGGCCCGACGAACGTGTCGCCGGGGCTGTCCGGCGGCTGGTTCATATCCATACCGACCGGATGTTCAATTCCGCGACCGGACATCTCGACCTTTTTTTCGACGCCGGGTGGCAGCCGCAGGGCCGGACAGTTTCCTTTGGACATGACATCGAAGCGTCGTGGCTCCTCGACGAAGCCCTTGCCGTGCTGGGCGACCCGCAGGCCACTGCCGATGCCGTTCCTGTCGTCGAAGCCCTCGCGCGGAGTGCGGCGGCAGGGCTGCAGTCCGACGGGAGCCTGATTTACGAGTGCGATCCGCAGACCGGGTATACGGATGCGGACCGTCATTGGTGGGTGCAGGCCGAAGCCGCCGTCGGTTTTTTCAATATGTATGAACGAACCGGTGACCCGGTCTTCCTGCATCGCAGCCATGATGCATGGCAGTATATCCGCACGCACCTGCTCGACGCGCAAAACGGCGAATGGTTCTGGAGTGTCCGCGCCGACGGGACCGTGAACCGGGATGACGACAAAGCCGGATTCTGGAAATGCCCCTATCATAACAGCCGTATGTGCATGGAGCTGACCGCACGCATCGGACGGCTGCTTGCGACCTGTTAAACCGCTAAAACCGCGACTATGGCAAACTACAATATTCTTACGGAAGTGCCGCCTATTTCGAAGCAGGACAGTTTCGTGGTCTTCGAGCGGCGGAAGAGCAACTTCAACTTCCCCGTACATATCCACAGTGAGTACGAACTCAACTACATTATCGGAGCCCGTGGTGCGCGGCGCATCGTCGGCGACCATGTGGCCGATATCGGCGACCGCGAGATGGTGCTCATTACGGGCAGCAATCTCGAACATGCGTGGATGGACGGCGACTTGGCGTCCGGAGCCGAAATCTACGAAGTGACGATCCAATTCTCCCCCGAATTGTTTCAGGGCGGGGGACTGATCGACCGTAAACAGTTCGCGCCGATCAAGAAGATGCTGCAGGACGCTCAGCACGGCATCGCTTTCTCCGAAAAAACGATTCTGCAGAGCGAACCGGGCATTCATCAGCTTATCAACAGTACGGACAACTTCAATTCGATTCTGATTTTCCTTTCGCTGCTCAACCTGCTGGCGCACGATCGGGCCTATACGGTTCTGTCGCATTCGCATTTCAGCAAATTCGAAGATACTTACGACAGCCGCCGCGTGCGGACCGTCATGGAATATCTCAACAACAACTACCAGCGCCCGGTGCGGCTGGGCGAGATGGCGGCGATGGTCAATATGAGCGAACCGTCGTTCAGCCGCTTTATCAAGCGGCGCACGGGTTATAATTTCATCGACTGTCTGAACAACATCCGCATCAGCGCGGCTTCGCGCCTGCTGATCGACGAACCTGCCAATACGATCGCCGAGATCGCCTACAAGTGCGGGTTCAACAACCTCTCGAACTTCAACCGGATCTTCAAGAAACGCAAAGGCTATACGCCCCACGATTTCCGGGAGTACTACGATAAAAAGAAAATAATTATCTGACAAATAACCGCTTAACCTGCTTTACCCGATGAATAAACTGTTTTTTATGATGTGTGCCGCGGCGTTTTCGTCAGCCTGCTCCGGCGGAGTGCCTTCCGCGCCGGCGAGCGATCCGCAGGCCACGCCTGAGACCCGCGCCCTTTACCGCAACCTGTTCAGGATTGCCGGCCGGGGCGTGATGTTCGGCCATCAGGACGATGCGCTCTATGGGCACGACTGGAAATACGAGGAGGGCCGCTCCGACGTAAAGGAGTGCTGCGGCGATTATCCGGCGGTTTTCGGCTGGGAACTCGGCGGTCTCGAAACCGGTGCCGAAGCGAGTATCGACGGGGTGCCCTTCGACGGGATCGCGCGTCAGTTGTGCGCCGCTTATGAACGCGGGGCCGTGAATACGGTCAGCTGGCATCCGCAGAATCCCGAATCCGGCGGCAGTGCATGGGACGGCAAAACCGTTACTGCCGTGAAGTCCATCCTCCCGGGCGGTGCGAACCATGCCGGATATTGTCTGTGGCTCGATCGGCTGGCCGGTTTCTTCGGCCGTCTGAAAGCCTCCGACGGAACGTCTGTCCCGGTGCTGTTCCGTCCGTTTCACGAACATACCGCAACCGGATTCTGGTGGGGCGAAGCGCAGTGTACACCTGATGAATACCGGGCTTTGTGGCGTTTCACGGTGGGGTATCTGCGTGATACGAAGGGCCTGCACAATATGCTCTATGTCTATTCGCCCGACCTGTTCCGCGATGCGGAGCACTATATGGAGCGTTATCCGGGCGACGAATGGGTCGATGTGCTGGGACTCGACGCCTATCATCGCCAGCAGGATTGGGATTTCCTCTCCGGCGGGGAGCGGATGCTTTCCGTTTTGCGGCAGCTGGGACGGGAACACCGGAAGCCTACGGCTTTTACGGAAACCGGACTCGAAGGAGTTTCGGATCCGCAGTGGTGGACGCAATGGCTGCTGCCCGTCATCCGCGGCAAGGGGCTGAGCTATGTATTGGTGTGGCGCAATGCCCACGACCGCGAAACGCATTTCTTCGGCCCGTGGCGCGGACATGCGTCCGAACCCGATTTCCGACAGTTCGCCGCCAATGAGCAGCAGCCTGTCCTGTTCGAGGGGCAACTGCCTGATATGTACCGATGATAATTAACCTAAAACATCTGATAATTATGAGAAAACAAATTCTATGTCTGTCGCTTCTGGCGATGGTCGGGTGCTGCGATATCGCCGACCGCGAGTATCCGGAACCCCGGCCGGTTCCCGCTGCGGTCACCGACCGGCAGGCCACGGCGCAGACCCGCAATCTGCTCGGCAACCTGCGCAGCATTGCCGAGCAGGGCGGTACGCTTTTCGGCCACCAGTGTTCGTCGCTTTACGGTATCGGCTGGTCGGGCGATGCGGACCGTTCGGACGTGAAAAGCATTTGCGGCGATTACCCTGCGCTGATGGGGTGGGATTTGGCCGAAATCGAACTGGGCCGCGATGCCAATATCGACGGCGATCGTTTTGCCGACATCCGCAGCCGGATACTCGAAGCCTATGCCCGCGGCGGCGTGACCACGATCGGCTGGCATACGACCAATCCCGTTACGGGAGGTACGGCGTGGGATACGACTTCTGCCGTAGGACAGATTATTCCCGGCGGCGCGCTGCATGACAAATACTGCGGCTGGCTGGATCGGGTCGCCGACTTCATGCTTTCGCTGAGGACCGACGCCGGGGAATATGTCCCGGTGCTGTTCCGTCCGTTCCACGAACATACCGGCAACGGTTTCTGGTGGGGCAAAGGTAACTGTACGGCTCAGGAATATGTGGCGCTGTGGCGCTTCACGCTCGAATACCTGCGCGATACCAAAGGCGTGCACAACCTGCTGTACGTCTATTCGCCCGATATCGTCAGTTCGCAGGATAATTATCTCGAATTCTGGCCGGGCGACGCTTATGTGGATGTTCTCGGGCTGGATGCCTACGACCGCAGTTCGTGGGCGATCGAGACCGACGGCCTGCGTCTGATGCGTCTGCTCAAACACATCGCCTCCCTCAAGAACAAGCCGTTTGCTTTTACCGAAACCGGGCTTGAGAACAATACCTCGCAGCCCGAATGGTGGACCCGGAAACTTTCGAAGGCGATCGAAGGGATGCCCGTGGCCTATGTACTCGTATGGCGGAACAAGGATACCAACCATTTCTTCGGACCTTATCCGGGATGCGTTTCGGAGGAGGATTTCAAGAAATTCGCCGCTGGGAAGCAGATACTTATGGAAGCGGATATTCCCGGAATTTACGAATAATCTCTGCCCGATATGAAACAGATCAGAAATATCGCTGCGGGATGCGCGCTGGCGCTGGCCGCCGTTTCGTGCGCACCGCGTCAGGCGTCGGTTACGCCCGAGGAGATGGCCGGCGTACGCGACTTTATCCGTACTTCGTGGGACGCTTCGGTGCAGTACAATCCCACTGATTCGCAGACCCTCATCGGCCTGCCTCATCCTTATACCGTTCCCAGCGTCAGCCAGACGTTTCAGGAACTCTACTATTGGGATACCTATTTCACCAACGAGGGCCTTGTGCGCGACGGCCGTCTCGATCTGGCGAAGAACAATACCGACAATATGCTCTATTTGGTGGAACGTTTCGGGTACATGCCCAACGGAAGCCGGACGTGGTATCTCAACCGTTCGCAGCCTCCGTTTCTGTGCATGATGGTAGACCGTATCTTCGAACGGACGGGTGACAAAGAGTGGTTGGCGCAGGCTTTTGCAGCCCTGCGCAAAGAGTACGATTTCTGGATGACGCAGCGTATCACGCCCGTCGGACTCAACCGTTACTCCTCTTCCGCGAGCGACGAACTCAGGCAGGAGTTCGTCACCACGGGCGGTCAGCGGCTGAACACCGACTTCCGCAGCCGGGGGCTTTCCGAGGCGGAAATACTGCGCTTAGGGGCGCATTTTGCGGCCGAAGCCGAGTCCGGCTGGGACTTCAATCCCCGCTTCGAACGCCGCTGCGAGGATTTCTGTCCGGTGGACCTCAATGCCAACCTCTATTTCTACGAGACGCTTTTCGCCCGTTACGCCGCTCTGCTGGGCGACGCTGCGGCTGCGGAGGAGTGGGCGAGATGCGCTGCGAAGCGCCGGGAACTGATAAACCGCTATTGTCTCGGCAGCGACGGCATCTATTACGATTACGACTATGTAAACGGCCGCCGCTCGACAGTCGTGTCGGGCGCCGTGTTCAGCCTGCTGTATGCCGGCGTGCCCGACGATGCGCAGGCGCGCAGACTCGTGAAGGGCGCGCTGGAACGGCTGGAATTCGAATACGGGGTTGCGGTCTGCGAGGACAAGCCTTACGACTATGCCTACCAGTGGTCCTATCCCAATACATGGCCGCCGGTCACTTATCTGGCCATCCGCGGACTCGACACCTATGGTTACGGACGGGATGCGAGACGTATTGCCTGCAAATATGTCGCGATGGTGGTAAAAACCTTCGGCCAGACCCATAACCTTTGGGAAAAATACAATGTCCGGGAGGGAAATATCAATGTCAGCAACGAGTACGGTATGCCTACCATGCTGGGCTGGAGCGCCGGGACGTTTATTTACGCATGCGATTATCTCGACGGCAAAATCAACAATCAAGCGAAACACTAAAACTCTGACACCATGAATAAAATAAACAAATGTCTGCTGGGCAGGCGGCTCCTGATGTTTTGCGCCGCCCTGTTCTTCGCCGCCGGGGCTTATGCCCAGAGCGAAGTCCGGGGGCGTGTGACGGCCGACGGGGAACCGCTCGTCGGGGCCAGCGTCGTCATCAAGGGAACGACGACGGGAACGAGTACCGATACGTCGGGCGGCTTTTCGATTCAGGCCGGCCCCGGAGCCGTCCTTTCCGTCGGATATGTCGGCTACGCCGCCCGCGAGGTAGCCGTCACTCCCGGCGTAACGTTCCTCGACATCGTACTCGAAGTCGAACAGGCCCGGATCGACGATGTCGTCGTTATCGGCTACGGAAGCATGAAGAAAAGCGACCTGACGGGTTCGGTGGTCTCCGTGAAGATGGACGCCATCAAGGATATCTCTTCGCCGTCGGTCGAAGGTCTGCTGCAGGGCCGCGCCGCCGGTCTGCAGGTGATGAATACCTCGCAGGACCCCGGAGCCGGAGCTGTGGTGCGCATTCGCGGCAACAGTTCGCTCAACGGGTCGAATACCCCGCTGGTCGTCGTGGACGGCTTTCCGATCGGCGATGCGGGCAATCTGTCTCAGATCAATCCTTCGGATATCGAGTCGATCGAGATTCTGAAGGACGCCTCTTCGGCGGCCATCTACGGATCGCGCGGCGCCAACGGCGTAATCCTGATTCAGACCCGTACGGCCAAGGGCGGACAGACCAATGTGTCGGTGAACCACCGGACGACCATCGGACAGTTCACCGACAAACTCAATATCTGGCGCAACCCGCTGCAAATGGCGCAGATAGCCAATGAGGAGCTGACCAATGCCGGACTGCCGGCGCTCTACACGGGCCAGTATAACAACGGAACCTATTATCCGTCGCTGATCGAAATACAGCAGGGGCTGTGGTCCAATACCGACTGGGCCGATCTGTGCCTGCGTACGGCTGTGGTCAATAATACGACCGCCACGCTGTCGCATTCCACCGACAGGGGATCGGTCAATCTGAGTCTCAACTATTACGATGACCAAGGCGTTTACAGGAAAGACGATTTCCGCAAGGGGAACGTGACGCTCAACGGTTCGTACAAACTGGCTAAAAACTTTACGCTTCAGACCTC
>JAJPZH010000105.1 GCA_021204515.1 Alistipes sp.
CATACTCCACCACCCGGTTGCGGTCGCTTTTGGGAAGCCCGGCGAACACCACGCCCACCTGTAGCTGCAGGCCCTCGCCCACGACCAGCTGGCGGTTGTATTTCTGGTAGGTGAACAATACCTTCTTGACGGGGAACTCGGCCTCTTCGTCGTCGAACCCGCAGGACACGAGCGCCGTCAGCAGCGGGAACAGGAGCAGCATATAGTACTTTTTCATAAAAATCGGTCTGTTTATCGGTTTGAGACTATTTCCATCCGCGGTTCTGTACGACGGCGGGAGCGTTGAAGACCTCCGTGTAGGGGATCGGCTGGTAGGGCGATTCGAAGATGCGCTTTTCGAGCGTCACCTCTTCGAAGTGCAGTCCGCTGTCGCCGCGCGTGATGCGCGTGCCGCGTACGGTCGTGTTGAGTTTGTCCTGCCAGTTTGGATCGGCGGCGTACCAGCGCCGCAGGTCGTAATAATAGTGGCCTTCGAAGCAGAGCTCCAGCCGGCGTTCGTTGCGCAGATAGTTGCGCATGCGGCTTTGGTCTTCGAGGATCACCTCGTCCAGATACTTCGCGCCGTTGGCATTGGCGCGGGTCAGGATGCGGCGCAAAGCCTGCTTGGCGTGGAATCCGTAACCTTTCGGGTCACCCGTCACGCCCCATGCTTCGTTGGCTGCTTCGGCGAAGTTGAGCAATACCTCCGGCAGGCCGATCAGGATGTTGGCGCGCGTCGTCGAAGTCTGCTGTCCCGGCGTGAGCACGATCGACTGCTTGAGGGTCTTCTTCAGGTAATATCCCGAACGCGAAGTCTTTTTCAGCGGGTTGTAGGCGTCCCAGCCGCCTTCGAAGATTTCGAGCGTGTAGGTGCCTATCTTGCCGCTGTTGTAGCCCACGAACATATTCAGACGCGGGTCGCGGTCGGCATAGGGCGTTTCGGCCTTGTAAAGCCCGCTCTCGGCGATCAGATAGCCGTTGCTGTCGGGGAATGCGTCCACGAGGTTCTGCGAAACGTTCACCAGCGCCGATCCGTACATGCCCGGAGGGAAGTTGTCGGCCTCCAGCGCCGAGTTGCCTTTCAGCACCTGTCCGCGCATGATGACGTCGTAATTGGGGTTGTCCACATTGGCGATCTGGTTGAAATAGTAGTCGTCGCGCGAAGCGAATGCCGCGTTGATGCCTCCGGCGGCCTTCACGGCTTCAGCGGCGGCGATGGCCGCTGTTTCCCATTTGTCCGGATCGCCCGATTTGTTGTAGGCCGGGCTTGCGGCGTAGAGCAGCGTGCGGGCTTTGATCGCCTTGGCGGCGGCTCCCGAAACATGGTCGCGGATCGTCTTGCCGTAGACGCGGCTCGTGGCGTCGGGTTTGCCGTACAGGTCGGGGAGTCTGCACTCGTTTACGGCGCGGTCGCAGTCGTCGATGATGGCCTGCACGCAGTCATCGTAGCTGGCGCGTGGCAGATTCAGGTCCTCTTCGACGCTGACGATCTTGTCGCCCACCAGAGGCACGCCGAGCATGCGCCCGTCGGCCGCTTCGCCGCCGAAGTTGCGCAGCAGCTCCGAAAGCCAGTAGGCGCGCAGCACGTAGGCTTCGCCTTTCAGACGCCAGAACATGTTGAGGTTGTCCTCGTAGTCGGCTTCGGTCGTGAGCGCGAAGAACCGCACCGGAGTCTTGTAGGAGGTGGACTCGTCGAGTACCATGCGGCTGAGGAAGATATTCAGTTTGCGGATGTTGCGGTAGCCCTGCTCCCAGATGTTCAGCGGGTTGAGCGCGGGCGACATCGCACCGATGCCGCAGCGGTAGTAGTCGCCGATCAGGTCGCCCTTGACGGCGTTGTCGGTCATCACGTCCATCTTGACGTCGAAGAGCGTCGGAAGGTCGCTGTAGACGTCGTTCAGCGGACCGCAGAAGTAGGCGGCTTCGTCCAGCAGCCCTTCGTCCCGCGTGTTGTCGGTCTCCGGGTCGAGGAAATCCGAACAGGAGACGCATCCGGCGCCGAGGGCCAGCAGTATGAACAGGTATTGTATCTTTTTCATAACGGTAGTTTTTTACGGTTAGAACGAGAATGTGACGCCTCCGGTGATCGTCGAGAAGAGCGGGAAGTCACCGATGCCGGCGTTCAGACACTCCGGATCGAGATCCTTGATCTTCGAGATCGTGAAGAGGTTGGTAGCCCGGACGTAAACCTTCAGCACGTTGAGTCCGATTTTCTTCGAGACGTGGTGCGGCAACGTGTAGCCCAGTTCCACGTTGCGGAGTTTGAAGTAACCGCCGTCCACCACCCAGTAATCCGACGCTTCGAAGTTGTTGCGCGTGGTCGAAGCCCGCAGTACGGGGTGGGGATTGCCGTTGGGCAGTCCGTCCCTGAGTACGTTCGAGTATTTGCGTTCGCCGAAATTCTGGTAGTATTTGTTGGTCAGCATCCGGTCGAAGCCGCCCAGTCCGTAGCCGAGGATGTCGAGGTTGAAATTCTTGTATTTCACCTTCAGCGTGATGCCGTACTGCAGCGAGGGCTGGATGTTGGCGATCTCGGTCTTGTCGCGTTCGTCGATGATGCCGTCGTTGTTGCGGTCGCGGTACTTCAGGTCGCCCGGATAGACGGTGCCGTAGGTCTGTACCGGCGAGGCGGCGATGTCCGCTTCGTCGGCGAAAGTGCCGATCACCTGCAGTCCCTTCATGTCGCCTACGCGGCGGATCTTGCGCAGGCCGCTCAGGTCGTCGGGATAGTCCACGTCCGCTTCGCGCGTCGCGTCCGAATAGCCGTAGCTCAGGTTTCCGCCCGCAGTCAGCGTCCAGTCGCCGAAACGCTTGGTGTAGTACAGCTCGGCTTCCACGCCCTGACTTACGAACTCCTTGTAGTTGCGCCAGATGAGTGCCGGACCTTTGCCGCTGACGCCGGGTACGACGTCGTTCAGGTTGGCCAGACCGCCTTCCAGTTTGTTGCGGAAATAGCCGACCGAACCCGACAGCGAACGGTTGAAGAATTCGAAATCGACGCCGGCGTTGAACTCGTGGCTTTTCTGGAACCCGACGTGCGGGTTGCCGGTCTGCGTCAGGCGGGCGATGTTGGCGAACGACGAAAATTCATACGTTCCGGCCGCCTGCCATTCGTCGCGGTAGTAGTAGCTCGACACCAGCCCCACGTCGTCGTAGCTCGTCGAACCCAGTACGCCGTACGAAGCGCGCAGTTTGAAGTAGTCGATCCAGCGGCTGTCGCGCATGAAGCTGTTCTCGGAGAGGATCCATGCGGCGCCGA
This sequence comes from Alistipes sp., assembly GCA_021204515.1. Lineage (GTDB taxonomy): Bacteria > Bacteroidota > Bacteroidia > Bacteroidales > Rikenellaceae > Alistipes. The sequence continues at coordinate 3,239 of JAJPZH010000105.1, forward strand.
CGGTCGGGAAAAGTCCGAAACGCTCGTCCGGAGAGAAACTCGGAACGCCCACGTAATTGAGGCTGGCGTCGATGACGTACTTGTTGTCGTACATGTAGTTGACCATGCCTCCGAGGTTGACGCGCTTCAGGCTGTGCATTTTGTTGTGGAAGGTCTGCTGCTGCATGAAGTAGGTGGCCAGCGCCCTGAGCGCATGTTTGCCGAAGGTGCGGTCGTAAGTGGCCGTGGTGCTGAAAGCCCAGTTTCGGCGTGTGGAACTTTGGCCGCGCACCAGCTTGGTGTTGGGATTGTCGTAGCCCCACTTGCGGAAAGTGGTCTGGCCGCCGTCGGTTCCCGGAACGAGCTGCGTGACGGAGAACCCGCCGTCCTTGCGGCTCGAAAACTCGTTGTAGAAATCGAACGTCACGGCCGGGCGGATCGTCAGGCCCTCGACCCATTTGCCGAGGTCGATGTTGAGCGTGAAGTCGGACTGCACGTACGAATATTCGCGTTCGACGTATCCGTTGCGGGTCAGCATGCCCAGCGGGTTGTTGCGGTTCACGTCCGTACCGCCGAGCACGTACTCGTCGCTGCTGCCGACCATCGATCCGGGAATCGTGATGGGGAACTCGTTGGGCCGGTTGTCGGAGAGCATGCCGAAAAAGTCGGTCGTGGACATGTTGGGCCATTTCTTGTTCTGCAGTGCGGCGTTCAGCCCGGCTTTGAGCGTGATGAAGTCGTAGATGGTGTTGTCCACGTTGCCGCGTACGGTCACCACCTGATCGTTGTTGGGATAGTCGGTGTACTTCTCCAGTCCGCCGTTGGTCTGGTAACCCAGATGTACGAAATACTGCGTGTTCTTGCTGCCGCCCGTGAGCTGGGCGTTGGCCCGCGTGATGGTCATCACGTCGTTGAGGAACTCGTCGTAATAATCCACGTCGGGGTAGAGCAGCGGATCGGAGCCGTCGTACTTCTCGGGCGAGAAGATCGGGGACATGCCCACGTTTTGCAGCGCCTGATTGTACATCGTCGTATAGTCCCGCGAATTGAGGTACTTCGGAAGGCGGGTCGGAACCTGCACGCCCGACTGGACATTGACGCGCACGCCGTTTTCATAGGCTTTGCCGCGCTTGGTCTTTATCATCAGGATTCCGTTGGTCTGAATGCCTCCGAAGAGCGATTTGAGCGATGCGTCCTTCAGGAGCTGCACGCTTTCGATCGTCTCCGGCTCGATGTACTCCAGCGAACGCTCCACGCCGTCGATCATCACGATCGGCGTGCCGCCGTTCGGGGCGCGCACGAAGCCTTCGTACTGCGAGAATCCGGGCGCCAGCGTCTGGTCCATGAGGAACAGGCCTCCCAGACGTCCGCCCAGCGCGTCCCACAGAAACGTCGTGGGATTTGCCTCCAGCTCGCTGCCGTCCACTTTCGAGTAGGCGCCCACCGTGCGGCGTTCGCTGATCTCGTCGCCCGTCACGGTGAAGATGCGGCTCTGCTCGTCGGCATATGCCGGGAGTTTTTCGAGCGTCACTTTCAGCTGTCCGTCCTTGATGTCGCCGTAGGGAATCGCCTGTGTGGCATATCCGTCGGCCATGATTTTCAGTACGTCGCCCGCGCCCACCGACACTTCCAGTTGTCCGTTGCGGTCTGTGGTGTAGGTGTAGCGGTTGCGCGAAGAGGATATGCCGGCGTATTCGACCGGGGCGCCTCCGGTATCGCTCACTTCGATCCGGACCGTGGTCTTGATGCGTTTCTGTCCCGATGCGGAACCTGTTCCCAGCAGAAGCAGGCAGAGCCACAGCGAAACGATGATAATATGTGTTCTCTTCATAATCGTAGCTTTTCTGAATGGTTATTCTGCGTCCCAGCCGGGATTCTGTTTGAAAAGAGGACCGATGTAGGTGTCGCCCCGGGTCACGGGAAACAGGTCGTGCTTCTCTTCGTACACACGTTTGAGATAAGGTTCCGTGGGGTATTCGTACTTGAAGCCGGTCGGATATTCCGAGGCGTCGTAACCCGGATTGAGCTTGGTGATCTCCACGCGGCGGATGTCGCGGTTTTCGGGCAGCGTGCCGATCTTCCAGCGGCGCAGGTCGAATATGCGGTGATCTTCGAAGCAAAGCTCCACGCGGCGCTCGTTGCGGACGCGTTCCCGGAACTGGCTCTGTCCCTTGTATTCGTCGGGCAGGTCGGCGATGCCGGCGCGGTTGCGCACCTTGTTCAGCGCAGCCAGCGGCGTGTAGCGGTTTTCTCCGTGTACGGACGATACGCTCCGGCCCGCTTCGTTGGCCGCCTCGGCGAAGTTCAGATAGAGTTCGGCCATGCGGATATACGGCCATATCTGCAGCAGCTGGGCGTTCCAGTCACGGCCCATCCACTTGATGCCGTAGGTGCCTGTCGGGGTGTAGCCGATGGCTACGGCGCCGGACGAATAGGCGATGTCGCCGCCGCCTTTGCCCTGACCTTCGATCTGGTTGAAGAGGTCCATTTTGCGGTTGCCGAAGACCGTCGCCTGATTATACAGGATGTCGTGGTTGAAACGCGTGCCGCGGTTGGCGTAGGGGTTCTGCGGGTCGTAGCCCGACAGGGGATTGTCGATGGGGTAGCCGTTGGTCATGTCGAAGCAGTCCACGAACGTCTGGTTCGTCGCTACGCCGTACGTGCCGTTGAGTTTGCCGGGAGGCCGGATCGTGATGAGGTAGGCCGCGGAGTTCCATGCGATCTGCGCCCGGCGGCCGAACAGCACCTCCTTGGTGTAGATGTCGGTCATGCTTCCCTTGAAGATATTGTAGTAGTTCGTTTCGGGCGCCATTGCGTAGCCTGCGTCTTCGGCGGCTTTGATCGCTTCGTCGGCCGCCTCGGCGGCTTCGTCCCAGAGGTCTTCGCGCGTGATGCCGCCCTCTTCCGCCGCCTGCTTGCTGGCGGCGTAGAGCAGTGCGCGCGAGCGCATGCCCAGTGCCGCGACGCTGGTCGGGTGCTGCCATTCGGTCGGCTCGACCGTTGCGGTCAGGTATTTGGCCGCTTCGGCGAAGTCCCCGGCGATGTTGAGGTAGGTCGTGCGCATGTCGTCGCGTTCGCAGTCGAGGTTGATCGACAGGTCGTCGAACGGTTCGCGGAAGTAAGGCATTCCGCCCCAGCGACGACAGAGTTCCATGTAGGCGAAGGCCCGGTAGAAGTAGCAGGTGCCGAGGATCTTGTTGCGGCCCGCTTCGTCGCCCGGATACATGCCGATATGCTTAATACCCATGTTGGCGATGCGCACGTGCTTCCAGATGCGTGTCCAGACGTCGTTGTTCGACATCGGGCAGCGGTCGCTGGTCAGCATCGTCCAATAGTTGCCCTGCGACGAGAAGAGGAACGGGCAGTCGAGGTTGGTCGTAGACATCGAGTTGTCGGTGATGTCGTCCCATGAACCGTGGGGATGCGCTCCGTTCTGGAGGTACTGCAGCATCGGGTTCTGGATCATCCATTCGACGTACAGTTCGTAGTTGGTGGCATTCCCGAATACGTCCTCCAGCGTGAGTCCCGAGCTTTCTTCGCGTTTGTCGAGGTAGTCGCACGATGCGGCGGCCAGCGCCACGAGAGGAAGTATAAAGATGTATTTTAACGCTTTTCTCATTTGAGTCTTCTTTTTCAGTTAAAAGCCGAATTGCAGTCCGACGGTGAATGTGCGAACCATCGGGTAATAGACGTAGGTCACGGTGCCGCCGCCGTCCGAAGCTGCGGGGTCG
>JAJPZH010000158.1 GCA_021204515.1 Alistipes sp.
GTTCCGTTACGACTACGCTTCCGGCCGTTTCGAACGCTTCGAACAGGTGCCGTCGTGGGTTATCGTGTGGGATATTCTCGAAGACTACAAGGGCAATATCTGGCTGGCATGTTACGGCGAGGGTATCTGGAAACTCGACCGTTCGCGCGATTACGAAGCCGTGCGGATCGAAACGGGAGCGCGTAAATACGTCACGCTCTGCGAACTTTCGGACGGACGTATTCTGGCCGGAACCGAGAAGGAGGGACTGACGGCCGTCGGTATCGACGAGGGGAGCGTCCGGCGTTATACGGCGGCGGACGGGCTGCCCGACAACACGGTCTACGGCATTTTGCAGGACGGCTTCGGCAACGTCTGGTTCTCGACCAATTCGGGGATTTACAAATGCGACGCCGGGCTGAGCCGCTTCACCAACTATACCATCGCCGATGGTCTGCCGACCAATCGTTTCAACTACAACGCCTGCGCCCGCATCGGCGGCAAACTCTGGTTCGGCAGCATCGACGGCATCGTAGCGATCGACCCGGCGCGCGAGGGAACTCCCGTCGGGGTGCACCCGATCCGCTTCGGAAATCTCTACATATACAACGAAAAACAGCCCGTAAACGCAGAAAGGGGCAGTGCGCTGCCCGAAGACCTGAACTTGATCGGGGAGTTGGTGCTTCGCAGCAACCACCTCTCGTGGGGCGTCGATTTTACGTGTAACGTCTTCGATAACAATGCGCTGAACTATGCCTACCGGCTGGAGGGCATGGACGACGGCTGGCATCCGCTGGGAACCCGGCACCGTCTCGATTTTACGGGTCTCGGTTACGGCCGCTATCGTCTGACGGTCTGCACGCTCGATGCCGATGGCACGCCTTCGGACAACTGTCGTACGCTGGCCGTGTTTATCCGTCCGCCTTGGTGGCGGAGTCTCGCGGCGAAGCTCGCATATTTGCTGCTGGCTCTTACGGTCACCGTCTACCTGCTCTGGCTGCTGATGAACAACGCCCGTACGCGGCATGCGTTCGAACTGGAGCGGCTCGCCCGCGAAAAGGACAGGGAGATCAACGAAATGAAACTGCGTTTCTTCGTCAATATTTCTCACGAGTTCAAAACTCCGCTGTCGCTCATCATCGGTCCGATCAACAGTTTCCTCGAAGGCAACGTCCCGGCTTCACTGCGCGAAAAATACTTCAACATCATCAAGCGCAACGCCGAAAAACTGCTGGGCCTGATCAACGAACTGCTGGCCTTCCGCGAGCTGGAACACCTCAAACTGCGTATCCAGCCCTTCTATTACCGGCCTTTCGTCGAATCGGTGCTGGGGCGTTACAGCTGGCTTTTCGAGAGCAAGAATATCCGGGTCGAACTGCGGGAGCTCGACGAGGGGCTGATTATGTGGGCCGATGCCGATAAACTCGAAAAGATGCTCAGCAACCTGCTGTCGAACGCCTGCAAGTATACGCCCGTCGGCGGGCATGTCGAGATCTGCGCCGCAGAGCGCGACGGCGACATATATACGGAGGTAGTCAATTCGGGACCCGGTATTCCGCCCGAGAAACTGCCGCATATCTTCGAACGTTTCTTTACGGGACACACCTACGACCGCTATTCGTCGGGCGTGGGACTTTCCTATGTCAAGTCGCTCGTCGAACTGCACGACGGCGCCATCGAGGTCGATTCGCACGAAGGGGAGACCCGTTTCGTGTTCCGACTGCCCGTGCGTGCCGGCGTGAGCGAGGTGCATCCCGTGGACGTCGCGTGCTACAACCCCGAAATATTCGACGAGTCGCGGCTGGCGGCCGATGCCGAGACCGAAACGGTGGACCCGGCCTATCTCGAAATCGAGCGGCAGACCGTCGTGCTGATCGTAGACGACGATGCCGACATGCGCAATATGGTGGTCGAAGCGCTCTGCGGCCGTTTCCGCATCGAGGGAGCCGCCAGTGCCGAACAGGCGTTGGAAGTGATCGGTTCGAAGCGGGTCGATATTCTGGTTACCGACGTGATGCTGGGCGAGGGGATGAACGGCTTCGAATTGTGCAAGGCTGTCAAAGGCAATATCGAAACCAGCCATATCCGCGTCATCCTGACTACCGTGCTGTCGGAAAACAACTGGCGCGAACGCGGTTACAAGGCCGGGGCCGACGCCTATGTGGTCAAGCCGTTCGAATTCTCGCTGCTGGCCCTGCGTATACGCAACCTGATATACAATGCGTGGAAGGCCCGCGAGGCCTATAAGATCGACATCGACCTGTCGAACGTCGATATTACGCACTCCGATTCCGACGAGCAGTGGCTCAAGCGGGCCGTCGCGCTGGTGTTCGACCGCCTTTCCGATTCGGAATTCAGCGTGGACGACCTCTGCGCCGGGCTGAATATGAGCCAATCGACGCTCTACCGCAAACTGAAAGTCACCGCCGGACAGTCGGCCAACGAGTTTATCCAGAACATTCGTCTGAAATATGCCGCGCGCCTTTTGCGCGAGACCTCGCGGACCGTTTCCGAAATAACGTTCGATGTCGGATTCTCCGACTCTTCCTACTTCAGCAGGGCGTTCCGCAAATGTTTCGGCGTATCGCCCAAGCAGTGGCGCGAGCAGGCGATTTCCGAAAAGGAGTAACCGCCTTCAGAATGCGCTGAATCTGGGTTTTGTCCATGTTTTTGACGGAATAATCCTGCTCCGCCGGCGTGTGAATCCCTAATTTTGTGTTGAAACTTTAACCTATTTATACCTATGAACAACTTAACAGCTTTCAGGATGTTCCTGTGCATTTTGTTCTCGGGCTTCGCGCTTTCGGCCGCCGCTCAGGGACAAACCGTCGCGGGCGTCGTGTCGGGAACGGACGGACAGCCGCTGCCGGGCGTCACCGTCATCGAGAAGGGCACGACCAACGGCGTATCGACCGCAGCCGACGGAAGTTATTCGCTCCGCCTGCAGAAAAGCCCTGCGGTGCTGCTCTTCTCCTATATCGGATATGAATCCGCCGAGCGTCAAGTGCAGACCGGGCAGACACGATTATCCGTTGCGCTGAACAATGCGGAGATCGCCATGGACGACGTGGTGGTCGTCGGTTACGGCACCGTGAAGCGGAGCACCCTGACCAGTTCCGTGGCGTCGGTCAAAAGCGACGAATTCGTGCAGGGCGCCGTAAATTCGCCGTTGCAGCTGCTGCAGGGGCGGGTTGCGGGTCTGGCCGTCAATACCACTTCGGGCGACCCCAACAACAGCGGCGTGCAGGTGATGCTGCGCGGCGTTTCGACGCTGACGGGCAGTCAGGAACCGCTGATCGTCATCGACGGCATTTCGGGCGGCAGCCTGAGCAACGTTTCGGTCGATGACATCGAGACGATCGACATTCTAAAGGACGGCTCCGCCGCCGCTATATACGGTACGCGCGGCACGAACGGCGTGATCCTCATCACGACCAAGAAAGGAGCCGAGGCGGGCGATAAATTCTCGATCGACTACCACGGATACGCTTCGGTGGAGACGATCTCCAACCAGATCGACGTCTTCTCGGCCGACGAATACCGCAGTCTCGCCAAGACGACCAACGGATTTTTCACGCCGACCGACAAGGGCGCATCGACCGACTGGTCCGACGAGGTATTCCGCTCGGCGTTTTCGCACAACCACCATCTGGCGCTCAAGAGCGGCAACGCCAAGTCGAATTACTACGCCAGCGTCGATTACCGTTCGCGCGACGGTATCATCCGCAATACGGGGCAGGAGCGCGCCAACATCAAATTCGGGTTCAACCGTTCGCTCTTCAACGACAAGATGACCGTCAGCGCCAATATCAACGACGTGTTCACCGTGGGGCATACGGTATCGACCGACGAGGTGCTGTTCGCCACGCTGGTTACCAATCCTACCGAGCCGGTCTACACTCCGACGGGCGACTATTCGATCTTCGTCGATTCGAACAATCCGGTAAAGCTCATCAACGAGTATAGGAACACCTCCCGCTGGAACGAGATTCAGGCTTCGGGCAAGGTGACCTATACGCCGGTCGAACCCCTGACGCTGACCATGATCGGCGGCTACCGCTATTTCGGCAATATCGACGGCAGCTACGCCACCCGCAAGTTCGACACCAACTACAAGGGACAGGCTTGGCGTCAGAGCAGTATGAATCAGACCAAGACCCTCGAACTGTACGGCCAGTACGCCGAACGCTGGGGCAGGCACGACTTCTCGGCGCTCGCCGGTTACAGCTACAACGATTACCTGACCGACGGGTTCAACATGTATAACTACGATTTTCCGACCGATATTCTCGGCGAGAACATCATCGGTACGGGCATGGCCCTCAAAGACGGCTTCGCGTCGATGGGCAGTTTCAAGAACATGAACCGGCTGATTTCGTTCTTCGGACGCGCCAACTACGCATACGACGACCGCTATCTCTTCTCGGCCAGCCTGCGTTACGAAGGCTCTTCGAAATTCGGCGCCAACAACAAGTGGGGACTCTTCTACGCGGTTTCGGGTGCATGGCGCATCTCGAAGGAGAAGTTTATGAAGGACGTCCGCTGGGTGGACGAGCTGAAACTCCGTGTCGGTTACGGCGTGACAGGCAGCGAGCCTTCGTCGCCCTACCTTTCGCACCTGAAGTATTCGTTCGGGTCGCCCGTGCTGATCGACGGCAAATACGTCTATACGATCGCTCCGCAGATGAACGCCAATCCCGACCTGAAATGGGAGGAGAAGCACGAGCTGAGCGTGGGTCTCGATTTCGCGCTGCTGGATTACCGGCTGTCGGGTTCGGTCGATTTCTACAACCGCACCACCGACGACCTGCTCTATGAATACAACGTTCCCGTGCCGCCCAATCTGGCTTCGACCACGCTGGCCAACGTCGGCAAGGTGAGCAATACGGGTATCGAGGTGATGCTCAACGGCGGCATCGTCCGTACGAAGAACGTCCGCTTCGACGTGACGGGCAACTTCTCGTACAACACCAACAAGATGGAGCGTCTTTCGAACGACGTCTATCAGCGCGATTTCCTCGAACTCGGCTCCACGGGCGCTCCGGTGCAGAAGAATACGCATATCGTGCGCGAGGGCGGGCGTATCGGCGATTTCTACGGCTGGAAGAGTATCGGCATGAACGCCAACGGGTCGTGGATCGTCGAAGGCGGCGAATACGGCGACAACGCCAGCCGCCGCGTAATCGGCAACGGTATTCCGACCATGCACGCGGCCCTGACGGCCAACCTGCAGGTCAAGAACTTCGATCTGTCGGTGACCCTGCGCGGTTCGTTCGACTTCCAGATTCTCAACCAGTACCGGATGCTGTGGGAGAACTTCGCCCGCGGTGCGGACCACAACTTCCCGCGTTCGATCCTGCGCAACAAATACAACCAGTACGTCGCCACGGCCCCGGCCTATGTGAGCTACTATGTCGAGGACGGTGATTTCGTGAAGATCGACAACATCACTCTCGGTTATACGTTCCGGTTCAAAAACCCCAAGAATCCGATCCGTTCGCTGCGTCTCTATGCGTCGGGTCTCAACCTCTACACCTTCACCCGTTATCAGGGCGTCGATCCCGAAGTCAATTTCAACGGCCTGACGCCGGGCGTCGATTACGTTTCGGGCTATCCGACTACACGCACCTTTACTTTCGGTGTCAAACTGGGATTTTAAATTGCTGCAACGATGAAAAAACTGATATATATACTGACGGCGGCGGCTTTCGTGCAGACGGCCTGCACCAATCTCGACGAGCGGGTCTACGACCAGCTTACCGCCGAAGACTACTTCGACAACTTTACTGAAGAGGACATTCCCGCCGCGCTGGGTTCGGTTTACTCCGACCTGCGTACGCTCTATGCCGGCGACAACGTGCATACCGAGGGCTGCTGGCTCTACACCAACGAGGAGACCGGCGACGGCTGGGTGACCCCGAGCCGCGGCGGTTCGTGGTACGACGGCGGCATCTACCAGCGTCTGAACAACCATACGTGGAATATCGACGATGCGCACATACTGGGCAACTGGCGCAAGGCCTACGCCGCTATCAATACCTGCAACCGGCTGATGTACGAATTCGGAAATGCCGACATCGAGCCTGAAAGCAAGGAGAAACTGATGGCCGAACTGCATGTGGCGCGCGCCTTCTGGTATTATGTACTCTGCGATATGTACGGCAACGTACCCTTGGTTACCAAATACGACGTGCCGAAGGGCTGGCTGCCCGAGACGGCTCCGCGCAAGGAGATTTTCGACTTCGTGGTGAAAGAGGTCAGGGACAACCGTGCCCTGCTCACCGAAAAGGGCTACGGCCGCTGGGACTACTATGCCGCGACGATGCTGCTGGCCAAAACCTACCTCAATGCCGAGGTGTGGGTGGGCGAAACCTACTGGCAGGAGGTGGCGGATCTCTGCGACGAGATCATCGACTCGAAGAAATACTCGCTCGACAACGACTACAAGCAGATTTTTGTCACCGGGAACGAAAATTCGCCCGAGATTATCCTCGCCGCCTGCAACGACGAGATCTACGATACCGCGCTGCCGTTCCGTATCCACCTCTGGACGCACCATTGGAACTATCGTTACCACCACGATACCGAAACCTTCTTCTGGGGCGGCTGCTGCGCTACGCCCGATCTGGCGAACAGCTACGATCCGGACGATACCCGTTTCGAGGATTCGTGGGCCGAGGGGCCGCTTTACGACAATACGGGCGAGCTGACCGGCGTGCCGGGAACGCCTATCCTGTGCGATCCCAAAGACCCGAAAGATCAGGGCCTGCCGCTGGTCTACACGCGCGATATTCCGATCTACAACCCCGGCAAACCCGAATCCCAGACCGGCGAAGGCGCCGGCGTGCGTATGAACAAATACGAGATCAAGAAAAAGGCCAAAAACCGTCTGAGCAACGATTTCGTCATCTTCCGCTATGCCGACGTGC
>JAJPZH010000155.1 GCA_021204515.1 Alistipes sp.
ATCCCGCTCCGTACGCGTCGGCAGGCCCGGATTCCGGACCACCCGGCCGCACAGGGCAAAGACAGGGAGCTTTCTATAAACTAAAAAGAGGGCAACCTCGCGGATGCACTCTTCTTGCCGTCTGATTTATTCAGCAGCCTTCTTCTCGATCGCCAGCTTTCCGCGATAGAAACCGCACTCGGGGCATACACGGTGATACAGCGTGGCCGCGCCGCAGTTCGAGCAGGTAACTACCGTCGGAACGACAGCCTTGTAGTGAGTTCTTCGCTTATCGCGTCGCGTCGACGAGACTTTGTGTTTAGGATGTGCCATTTTACAATATAAATTATAAGTTTAACGTATTATCCATTTCCTTATGTCGGCGCCGGCCCTCTATTTCTCCGGCGTTCCGTCCTTTTCCTGCGACTCTTCGGCCTCCATCCGCTCCCTGAGCGCGGCCAATTTTGCCCATTCGCCCCCGCCGCGCTCCTGCGCTTCGGCCCGCGCCTCGACGGCCGCGAGTTCCGAATCGGATACGATGCGGAAGCGTTCGAGCATCTCCGGATTGCACTCCCCTTCGGGATGCACCCGCTGGTAAGGCAGCGACAGTACGATGCTCTCGTAAATGTACTGCGTCAGGTCGATCTCGTCTTCCATGGGCAGCAGCCACATTACCTCGCCGTCGTATTCGTGTACCTCGTCGGAAAACTTCACCAGCAGCTGTCCTTGGTAATACACGGGAATCCGGCACTCTTCCAGACAGCGGTCACACTCCACGACGACGCTTCCGTCCACCGTAACGTCGAGCGTAAGCATCGCTTCGCCGCGCTCCAAGGCAACCGTCACTTCGCACGCTCCGTCCTTGATCTCCGTACTTTCGAAGTCCCTGAACAACGAGCCGTCGACCTCGAAACGAAAGTCATGCAAACCGGGTTTCAGCCCTTTGTAAGCAATCGTATATCTTTTAGTTACCCCCATACGAGCGCATTTAGGGCACAAAGTTACGAAAAAATAAGACATTTGCAAAGAAATCGCTTAGTTTTAGCACCCCGCCCCCTGCACGCCCGTCCGACAACCGTCCGCGGCAAAGCGGAGCGATTTTTCCGGCACGGAATTCACCGGAGACCGAAAAATCGCTATATTTGTACCGTATGACAGCGACAGAAGGATTCTCGATCGAAATATCAAGCCGTTACGACGGCTGGTGGCATTACAACGCCGCGCTGATGTGCGGCTGCTTCGACGCCGGAGACGAACGCATCGGATTCGCATCGGCCGAATCGCACGTCGCGGACGTCGGCGCGAACCTGACGGCAAAACCCGCGGACATGGCGGGCGACCGCAGCCTGCGGCTCGAAACCGGTCCCTGCGACCATCTGCTGCTTTACATTTACATTGTGCCCCACACGCTGCCCGCAGGCAACGACATCGCCGATACGCAGCCGTTCGAAATCACCCTCCGCATCGCATACGGCGGCAAAATGCTCCGCACCGAAAAACGTCTTATCAACCAGTGGTCGGGTGCGTCGGTCGAGATGCGGGTGGATCGCCGAACCAAATAACAATAAGTGACAAAAAAGAGGGACCCGGTTTCCCGAATCCCTCCGCTTTATGCGTCGGCTTACGACTATTTGTTGTTGTAAGCGGCCATTTTCTGGATCAGCATAACGACCTTGTTCGAGTAGCCCCACTCGTTGTCGTACCAAGCCACGAGCTTCACGAAGTTCGGGTTCAGCGCGATACCGGCCTTAGCGTCGAAGATCGAAGTGTTGGCGTCGCCCGTGAAGTCGGTCGAAACCACGTCGTCCTCGGTGTACTCGATGATGCCTTTGAACTCGTTCTCCGAAGCCTTCTTCATGGCAGCCTTGATCTCGTCGTACGAAGCGCCCTTCTCCAGACGGCAGGTCAGGTCTACGACCGAAACGTCGAGCGTCGGAACGCGGAATGCCATACCGGTCAGTTTGCCGTTCAAGGCGGGAATCACCTTGCCTACGGCCTTTGCAGCGCCGGTCGACGAGGGGATGATGTTGCCGCCGGCAGCACGGCCGCCGCGCCAGTCCTTCATCGAGGGGCCGTCTACGGTCTTCTGCGTTGCGGTGGTAGCGTGTACGGTGGTCATGAGACCCTCTACGATACCGAAATTGTCGTTGATGACCTTAGCCAGCGGAGCGAGGCAGTTCGTGGTGCACGATGCGTTCGAAACGATCTGCTGACCGGCGTAAGTATCGGTGTTCACGCCGCATACGAACATCGGGGTATCGTCTTTCGAGGGAGCCGACATAACGACGTATTTGGCACCGGCTGCGATATGAGCCTCAGCCTTCTCCTTGGTGAGGAACAGACCGGTAGACTCGACTACGTACTCGGCGCCGACTTCGTTCCACTTCAGGTTTGCGGGATCCTTCTCGGCAGTTACGCGGATAACGTTGCCGTTCACGATAAGCTGGCCTTTCTCTGCGTTATAGTCGACCGTACCGTTGAAACGGCCGTGTACCGAGTCGTACTTGAGCATGTAAGCCATGTAGTCTACCGGAACGAGGTCATTGATACCTACAACCTCAATGTCTGCATTGTTGCACGCAGCGCGGAATACCAGACGGCCGATACGACCGAAACCGTTGATACCTACTTTGATCTTTGACATAATGTTATGATTTATTTGTTAATAAAAAATGCGTTATTTTTTTCACAGCACAAAAGTACATACTTTATGTATATTACGCAAATAAAAAATTAAATTTTTTTAGGAAACCAATTCCTGTCTACTTCGCCGCCATCTTGGCCCGTTTGGCCATCGCCGAAGCGAAGACAAAATCGTTGAGCTCCGGGTTGTCCGCATGCAGGATCTCGTCTTTGGTACCCTCCCACCATTTACGGCCTTCGTGGATATATACAATTTTCTCGCCGATATCCATCACCGAGTTCATATCGTGCGTATTGATGATCGTGGTGATATTGTATTCGCGCGTGATTTCGTGAATCAGGTTGTCGATGACGATCGAAGTCTGGGGGTCGAGTCCCGAATTGGGTTCGTCGCAAAAGAGGTAGCGCGGATTGAGCACGATGGCGCGGGCGATGGCCACGCGCTTGATCATGCCGCCCGACAGTTCGGCCGGGTAAAGATGGTTGGCGTCTTCCAGCCGCACGCGCTGAAGGCAGAAATCCACACGCTCCATTTTTTCCTTCTCGCTCTGCGCGGTGAAAAGGTCCAGCGGCAGTTTGACGTTCTCCTCGACTGTCGAGGAGTCCAGCAGCGCCCCGCCCTGAAAAATCATGCCGATATCCTTGCGGATGGCGCGCCGCTCCTTGAAATTCAACTGCGTAAAGTTCGTATCGTCGTACCAGACGTCGCCCGAATCGGGTTCGTGGAGTCCCACCAGCGTCTTCAGCAGCACGGTCTTGCCCGAACCGCTGCGGCCGATGATCAGGTTGGTCTTATCGGTCTCGAATTCGATCGAAATATCGTCGAGCACCACGCGCCCGTCGAACGATTTGGTGATATGTTCGGCGCGTATCATATAAGCAGGATTTGCGTCAGAATCAGGTTAAAAATCATAATCACCACGGAGCTGGCCACCACGGCGCGCGTCGAAGCGGCGCCCACTTCGAGCGAATTGCCCTTGGCGTAATAGCCGTAGAAGGCCGAAATCGAGGTGATGATATAAGCGAAGACGGCGGTTTTGATCAGCGAATAGACGATCGAGTAGGGTTTGAAATCCATCAGCAGGCCGTCGATATAGTCGGCCGGAATCATGATGCCGGTCAGGTAGGCGATCGCCCAGCCGCCGGCGATGCCGATCGCAATGCTCAGAATGGTCAGGAACGGAAAGAAAACCACCGCAGCGACGATCTTGGGAAGGATCAGATACGAAGCGGAATTGACGCCCATGATCTCCAGCGCGTCGATCTGCTCGGTGATGCGCATGGTGCCGATCTCCGAGGCGATGCTCGACCCGACCTTGCCGGCCAGAATCAGCGCCACGACCGTCGATGAAAATTCGAGGATCATCGTCTCGCGCGTGGCATAGCCCACCAGCGAACGGGGGATGAAGGGCGAATCGAGGTTGATGCACATCTGCAGGGTGATGACCGCGCCGATGAAAACCGAGATGATCGCCGTCAGGCCGATCGAATCGACACCCAGCGACTCCATTTCGTAAACGATGCGGCGGCGGTAGATAGCGACCTTCTCCGGACGGGAAAAGACTTTCCCCATCAGGATAAAATAGCGGCCTATCAGCTCGAATATCTTCAGCATACGCTACTCCTGTTTCGGCTCTTTCGTCTCTTCGAACTCGACGTAATCGCCGACATCCTTCGACACCCGTTTCTCGGGCGTCCCGGAGGTTTTGCGAACCTTCACTTCGCCTTCACGGCCCTTGCGAGGCTCCCCGGAAAAGGGCGCGCCGAAACCCTGTCCGCCGAAATTCCGCGGATCGAAGCCTTCGCCGAACTGCTCCTCCATCTGGCGGCGAACCTTGTTCATCCGCCAGCGGAACACCAAGATCAGAGCCACGGCCAATATCAGAATACTCATAACGACATACAGAAAAAAAAGCGCAACGCCCTTCAGCAGTGCCGGAGCGGCAAAGGCTAGGATGAGAATAATCAGAACCGTCAGCGGATTACGCTGCACGAATCCCACCAGAGCGTTTATGATTGCTGTCAGAAAATTCATTGCAATTTAAAGTTTACAACCCTACAAAGGTAGGGAAAAATATGCGGATTTCAATTAATTGTCGTAAATTTGGTGCCGGAAAAACAAATCACAACACAATATGCTCAACAAACTTACAGCCATTTCGCCCGTAGACGGCCGCTACCGTAATACAACGGAGAAACTCGCCGATTATTTTTCGGAACAGGCGCTCATCCGCTACCGTATCCGCGTCGAAGTGGAGTACTTCATCGCGCTGTGCGAAATTCCCCTGCCCCAGCTGACCGGCATCGACCGTACCAAATTCGCCGCCCTGCGCGCCCTTTACCTCGATTTCTCGCCCGCCGACGCCGAACGCGTAAAGGAGATCGAGTCGGTCACCAACCACGATGTCAAAGCCATAGAGTACATCATTAAGGAAAAAATGGACACGCTCGGGCTGGAAGCCTACAAGGAATTCGTACACTTCGGACTCACCTCGCAGGACATCAACAACACGGCCGTTCCGCTCTCTCTGAAGGAGGCGATGACGGGTTTCTACTACCCCGCCGTCGAAGAGGTACGCGACAAACTGGCCTCTTTCGCCGACGAGTGGCGCGAAGTGCCGATGCTGGCGCGCACGCACGGTCAGCCCGCATCGCCCACCACACTGGGCAAGGAGTTCATGGTCTTCGTCGAGCGTATCGAGAAACAGCTGGCCCTGCTGCACGACATCGCCGTTCCGGCCAAGTTCGGCGGCGCGACGGGCAACTTCAACGCCCACCGTGCGGCTTATCCGCAGTACGACTGGGTGGCATTCGCCAACCGGTTCGTCGGCGAGACGCTGGGACTCTGCCGCTCGCAGTACACCACGCAGATCGAGCATTACGACAACTTGGCCGCGATCTTCGACAACATGAAGCGCATCGACACGATCCTGATCGACCTCTGCCGCGACATGTGGACCTATATTTCGATGGAGTACTTCAAACAGCAGATCAAGGCCGGCGAAGTCGGATCGAGCGCCATGCCGCACAAAGTCAATCCGATCGACTTCGAGAACGCCGAGGGCAACTTCGGCATCGCCAACGCCCTCTTCGAGCACCTCTCGTCGAAGCTTCCCGTCTCGCGTCTCCAGCGCGACCTCACGGACTCGACCGTGCTGCGCAACATCGGCGTTCCGGCGGCCCACGCCGCTATCGCGCTGCGGTCGCTGATGAAGGGACTCAACAAGGTGATCCTCAACCGCGAAGCGATCGACCGCGATCTGGAGAACAACTGGGCCGTCGTGGCCGAAGGCATCCAGACCATCCTGCGCCGCGAGGGCTATCCCAAGCCCTACGAAGCGCTCAAGGCCCTGACCCGCACCAACGCCCACATCACTCACGAGTCGATCGCCGCATTCATCGAGACGCTCGACGTGGCCGAATCGGTCAAGGAGGAACTGCGCGCACTCGCCCCCTCGACTTATACCGGAGTATTCCGGTAGGGCGGAAAGATACTCCATACTGCAGACAAGTCCCGGTTCCCACGACCGGGACTTCTTTTTGGCACGGGCTTTGCGACAGACACAATCAACTGCGGCACAGCAACCGCAGTGAGGTTTCTTCATTTATTTAAGTTTGGGTTAGTAGTTTTAGGAGGGCAATCCTCCGCAGACAGCAGGCAATCGGGAGATTCCCTGCTGTTTTGTTATATATTGCGCTCATTTCCGATCCGGCAGGCCCATTTTACCGTTTTATCCGGCCGCGGGACGACTTAAGCGGAAAAATATTTGGATTTATTTGCAGGAAATCTTACTTTTAACCCGTCACTTGCCGCAGAACGGATCCACCTGCAGATCCCGACTGCACCCGAACAAAAACAGTTTTTATTTACTAATCCCAAAAACCAAATCTATGATCAGATCTATTCTTTCGTGGAGTCCGGTGCTGCTGGCACTATGCTCCGGTCTTCTGGCCTCGTGCGACGACAAAGACGAGGGGGGGGAATCCGCCTGCTCCGGCCGTCACGCTGACCATCGGCGACGCCGCATCCAACACGCTGAAATTCACGCTCACCCTGAGCGACGCGGACAAATGCACCTATGTCTGCACCGAAGCTTCCGAAGCCGTTCCCTCGATCGAGAAAATTCTCGCCGACGGCAAATCCGTAACCGCATCGGGCCTCATCACGATCGGCGACCTCGAACCCAGCACGACCTACCGTCTTTCGGCGGTCGCTTCCAACGGCAAAATCAACGGTAAGGTCGAAACC
>JAJPZH010000103.1:0-10180 GCA_021204515.1 Alistipes sp.
TTTTTGACAAACGATATGAATCCTCCCATCTTATTCAGAGCGTTTTGCCGTGCGGGCCAGTGAACGGAATACCTCGTCCATGGTCCCGGCGGCGAATTGTCTTTTCAGTTCGGCGGGCGCTCCGAGCGCGCGGATCCGGCCATCGACCATAATCGACACACGCGAGCAGTACTCCGCCTCGTCCATGTAGTGCGTCGTGACGAAAACCGTCGTGCCGGCGGCGGCCGCTTCGTAGATCAGCTCCCAGAACTGGCGGCGCGTCACGGGATCGACGCCTCCGGTCGGCTCGTCGAGGAAAATCACTTCGGGCCGGTGGAGCGTCGCCACCGAGAAGGCCAGCTTCTGTTTCCAGCCCAACGGCAGCGAACCTACGAGCGTATTTATTTCCGACCGGAAATCGAGGCGGCGAAGCATGGCTACCGTGCGGCGCAGTATCTGCATGCGCGTAAGGCCGTAAATGCCTCCGTAAAGACGGATGTTCTCGAACACCGTCAGGTCGTCGTAAAGCGAGAACCGCTGACTCATATAGCCGATGTGGCGTTTGATCTGCTCAGCCTGAGTCATCACATCGAACCCGGCGACCGTGCCGCTGCCCGAAGTGGGGTAGCTCAGTCCGCAGAGCATACGCATAGCAGTCGTTTTCCCGGCGCCGTTGGCACCCAGAAAACCGAAGATTTCGCCCCGTCCGACGTCGAAGGTGATACGGTCTACGGCCGTAAACGCACCGAAGCGTTTGCTGAGATCCTTTACGGATATGATCGGATTATTCATGGCGCATCAGTTTTATAAATACGTCCTCGATTCCGGCTTCCGCCGGACGGAGTTCCGCACCGCGGAACCCTCTGTCGGAAAGTTCCCGGACAAAACGTGCGGCGTCGAATTCCCCGGAGGGTATCAGGTGGTGGACCGCACCGAAAGGGTAGCACTCGCGCACGTCCGGCGAACGGCGCGCTGCGAGAAGCAGACCGTACATATCTGCTCCCGAAAGCTCGTACAGTGGTTCGTCGAACCGTCCGACGATGCCGTGCGGAGTGTCGATGCTCAGAATCCGTCCTTCGTTTATCAGGGCGATGCGGTCGCAGCGGAGCGCTTCGTCCATATAAGGCGTCGATACGAGAATCGAGATGCCTTTGCTCCTCAATTCGGCGAGCATGTCCCAGAACTCGCTGCGCGACACGGCATCGACGCCCGTCGTAGGTTCGTCGAGGAACAGTACCGACGGACGGTGTATCAAAGCGCAGCACAGGGCCAGCTTCTGTTTCATGCCTCCCGAAAGTTTCCCGGCGCGGCGCGTGCGGAACGGCTCGATCTGGCGGTATATCGGGGCGATCAGGTCGTAATTGTCCTTCACGCCGACACCGAACAATGCGGCGAAGAAGTCGAGGTTCTCCTCGACCGACAGGTCGGGATAGAGCGAGAACCGCCCCGGCATATAGCCCGCACGGGCACGAATGGCCCGGTAGTCGCGCACGATGTCGCAGCCATCCACCTCCGCCCGCCCCTCGTCGGGATTGAGCAGGGTCGTGAGCAGGCGGAACAGTGTGGTTCTACCCGCGCCGTCAGGCCCGATCAGGCCGAACAGCTCGCCGCGCGCGACGTCGAACGACACGCCGTCGAGCGCCGTCACTTTGCCGTAGCGTTTGGTCAGCGAGCCGACCTTAATTGCGACCTCCATAATTCTCAGTCTCTATTCGTGAAGCGAAACTTCGCCGTACATGCCGATCTTGAGCCGTCCGTCGTTCTCGACAGCAATCTTCACGGCGTAAACCAGATTGGCGCGCGTGTCGCGGGTCTGGATCGTCTTGGGCGTAAATTCGCTTTCGGAAGCGATCCACGTGATCCGTCCCGGATAGTCGAACTGCGCATCACCGCCGAAGTCGGCCGTCACGGTCACCTGCTGGCCCAGCTGCAGTCCGGCCAGCTGGTCCGAAGTGACGTAAGCGCGTAGGTAGACGCGTTTCAGGTCGGCCACTTTCATCAGCGGACGACCCGGCGAAGCCAATTCGCCCGCCTCGGCGTATTTCGCCAGCACAGTCCCCGTCACCGGCGACAGGATGCGGCATTTAGCGAGCTGGTCTTCGATCTGCGCGATCTGCAGTTCGATGGCCGACGAATTCTCGTCGATCGAGGCCGTATTGTTGCGCAGGGTCGAAAGCTGGGCGTCCAGCTGGCCTTCGAGCACTTTCAACTGGGCGTCGATGTCATCGAGCTGTTTGGTCGTGGCGGCACCGTCTTTCAGCAGGTTTTCCACGCGGCGGCGTTCGGTCCGCTGCTTGGCGATCTGCTCCCGCAGCGATGCGAGTTGCTTTGCGATATCGGGACGGTTGGAGCGTACCGAAGCGGCACTGCGCTCCAATTGCAGTTTCTGCAGGTAGAGCTGTACGGTGTCGATCACGCCGACCTGCTGCCCGGCCGTAAGTTGGTCGCCCTCCTCGGCCCCGAAATTGAGAATGCGTCCGGCGGCTTCGGCCGAAACCACGACCTCGGTAGCTTCGAAAGTACCCGTGGCGTCGAACTCTCCGCCGCGGCCGCATGCCGTCGCAGTCAGCAGCATTGCGGTATAAATCCAGATTCGTTTCATTGGTTTATGGTGTGTTTTAGTTCGTAAATCGCTTTGAGCAGTTCTATTTCGCGGGCGCTGCGGGCCGTGGCGGCCGCTGCTTCGTCGGTGATTTTACCCAGCAGGTCGTTGGTGTCGATCACCTCGTTGCGGAGTTTCGATTCGGCCGCTTCGCGTACCGAGCGGCGCAGGGCCACGATGCGGTCGTCGTCGGCAAGAGCGCGGCGCAGGCGGATGATCTCGCCGCTCTCCTCCGTGGTTTGGAGCCGCGTGTTGAACAGAAATACGTCGCGTTGGACTTCGACCTGCCGCTGCGCCGTACGCAGGTTACCGAGCGAATTCTTCCGCGTATAGTAGCCGCCGAAGTTCCACGTCATGCTAACACCGACCACGGCGTTCCACGACCAGTCGGATGAGAGCATGTCCTGCATGAAATTAAGCCCCGGATAACCGTAATAACCTTGCGCGAAGAGTCCGAAACGGGGTCTCGTCGAAGATTTGACGAGCGATTCCTGCGCGGCGAATTTGTCGATCTTCGCATCGAACAACGCCAGTTCGGGACGGTCCGGTTCCGCTGCGGCCGGTTCTGCGGCATCGGGCCGAAGCAGCCTTTCATTGTCCAGTTCGCGGCCGATGAATACAGCCAGCATCCGGCGGTAGCTGTCGCGCGAGGCTTCGACCTGCGTCAGCTGCTGATTCACGGAGAGCATTTCCGCCTCCACGGCGTCAGCGTCGCTCTGCATCGCTACGCCGTTTCGCTGCAAAGCACGCACTTTGTCGAGATTGCTGTGCAACAGTTCCAGCGTCAGCCGGGTCTGCACGATCCGTTCGTCGAGCAGGAGGATTCCGAAATAAAGGTCGTCCACACGTCCCTCCAGCGCATAGAGATCGACATCCGTCGAGCGCTGCTGTTCGGCCGACTCCGCATGGGCCAACTGCTTGTCGGCGGACGACTTGCCGCCGTCCCAAATGGTCTGGTTCAACTCCAGCATCACCTTATACTGATCCTTGTTCAGACCGGGGATGGCTGTTCCCTGCTGCGTCAGCATATTTTTCATCGCATCGGGAAAGTCGGTCACGGCGGTCTGCCACGTAGCCTGCGCCGTCAGCGACAGTTGGGGCAGGTAGGCCTGCCGGGCATTCGACAGCGTGTATTCCGCCGTCTGCCGGATCAGGTCGTACTGACGGATTTCGGGGTAGTGTTCACGCGCCAGCCTGCGACACTCGTCGAGCGTCAGCTGGGCACGGGCGCCCAATGTCGCAAAAATACAGCAGCATAACAGAAGTATTCGTTTCATGGATTATGATTTTTTAAGTCGTCGTGTAATTACTTCGATGATTTCGGCTTTGCGCTGCTCGAAAAACCTTTCCCGGTCGTTGGTGAAGTCGCCGAGAATAGGCTCGATAATGGGGTAGGCAATGAACGTAAAGACATTGAGCGATATAATGTCCAGCATCAGCATCCGTACGTCCATCGGTTCGGTTTCTCCGCGCGCGGCCGATTCGTCCAAATCCCGCTGCAAATCGCGCAGCAGCGTATCGGTGATCTCGCGGATGCGGATACGCATGGATTCGTAACGATCGGGGCGGGAAAACACCTCGTTCACGATAAAACGCGGCATGTCGGGATTCGCAACGATGAAATCGAAATGGCTTACGATGCCGTTGCGCAGCCGCTCCGCCAGCGGAAGTCCCGAATCCCCGAAGGCTTTCAGGACGGACTGGCCCATCAACTGTATCTTCGCATCGAGCACCCGGTCGAAAAGATTCTCCTTGGTGCGGAAATAGTAATGCAGCATGGCATGCGTCACACCGGCGGCCGCCGCGATCGAAGTCGTACGCGCCCCGTCGAAGCCCTTGGTTAGGAACTCCTGCTCGGCCGCCGCCAAAATGGCCTGCTCTTTGGTTTGTGTCGTTTCCGTCATGTTTCCAGTTGAATTAACAATTTTATCTAACAATTTTGTTAGTGTAAATATACGGACAATATCTATATCTCCAAATATTTTTTCATCCGATTTTCGTTACGCCGGGAAATGCTATCAATTTATTGATAGCATAAGTTTTGAGGCAGAAGCTTTTATGGATCGCAATCCGCGCCAAACCGGAATACAGGCAACGAAGCATGCCCGGTTCCGGTCGGGGCAAAAATGTTTCGAAACGCGGATTATTCAGACCAAAAGTTGTATCTTTGGCTCCCGAACAGCAATTATCATGCAGTCCGGCGTCTCCTGCAGAGCGGCCTGTATATAATTACAAGATACGTCATGTACCGCGTCCGCCTTGCCGTCATATTACTCCTGCTTGTCTCAGCCTCAGGTTGTCAGCCCGTTCCCGGCGTCCTGCTCGACGCCGAAGCGATCGTCATGGAGCACCCCGACAGTGCCGTACGGCTTCTGGAAGGCGTTCCCTCCCCGAAGAAAAAACTCACCCGTCGCAATTATGCGCATTACGCGCTGGTCCTGACCCAAGCCCGGTGGCTCGCGGGGGAGAACATGATCGACGACACGCTTTCGGACGTCGCCCTCGACTATTACCGCACCCACACCGACGATTTCGCCGCAGCGCACAAGGCCTATTATTATGCGGCCAAGATCGCCAATCAGCGCCGGCAGCCGGAAGTGGCGATGACGCTGCTGCTCAAAAGCCGCGACATGCTGCCCCCGAAAGGGGAGTGGAGACGGCATTACGTCGTGGAAACATGGCTCGGCGTATTCTGCGGCCAACAGCTTCTCTTCGAAGAGAAGATACACCATGCCAAACAGGCGTATATCTATGCCGACAGCATGGAAAATTACAACTGGATGTGCATATCGCTCGGCGACATAGCTCATGCCTATCTGGGGCTTGCCAATTACGACAGCATGGAATACTATGCGCTCAAAGCGCTCAAGCTCGCTGAAGAAAAGGGCATAACAGACAACACGTCTTCGAAATGGGCCATGCTGATCGAAAGCGCCCTGAAACGGGAGGAGTACCCAAAAGCCGAAGAATATTGGAAAAAAGGGTTCGAATATGCATCGGGACGGACCAAATATTCATGGATAAACACCAAGGCCGACATCTGCAACCGCACGGGCCGTTACGACGCAGCGCTGGAGCTGATCGACAGTTCCCGCCGCATGTGCGCCGATATGACGCACCTCACCTCACGGGCGTTATGGGCGCTCAACGCCGCGAACGCATGGGAAGGGAAAGGCGATGCGGCCAGAAGTCTCGCAGCCCTGAAACACTACATCCGGCTCAAGGACTCGATTGACGACGAAATACACAGCGCCGAAGTGCTCAACATCCGCAAACTCTGGCGTTACGAACAACTCAAAACCCAGAACGCCGTCCTGCAAAGTCAGAAACAGCACCGCGAACGCATCGTCTATGAAACGATTCTGATATGTACGGGACTCATACTGCTCGGCGCATGGTTCGGCCTGCGCACGTGGCACCGCACCAAACTGCGGGAATTCGCCCAGCAAAAGCGCATCATACGGCAGGAAAACGAACTCGACGAGATGCGGCGCAAGGAAGAGCATCTGCGCACCACCTTTTTCCGCCAGCTCAACAGCCGCTTCATCGCGCAGGTCCGGCAGGACGGAGAGGCGAAAAAATGCCGCATGTCGGACGAAGACTGGAAGACGATCTTCACCCATGCCGACGCCGTTTTCGACAATTTCACGGTCCGTCTCCGCCGGCAATTTCCGGCGCTGAACGAAGAAGACATCCGCTATTGCTGCATGGTACGCATGCACCTGTCGCAGGCCGAAATCGCAAGCGTCGTCTGTCTGGAAAAGGATTCGGTAAAAAAACGGCTGAAGCGCATCCGCACCGAAAAACTGGCTTCCGCGAAGGGTTCGACGCTGGAGGAGATCCTGTCGCGGCTGTAAAATATACCCCTGCCCCCGATTTCTTCCAAATAAAAACAACAGGGAACCAGCCTGTTGAAAAACAACTCGTACAGTTCGATATCCCCCTGCAACCCTCCGGAAATATCCGACGGGCGTTTAACTTTGCACACGATATAACCCTCATAACACTGCTTCCACAGGGCGGCATCATAGGGAAACAATATTGCAAAGTTTACTAACCCCAAATTTACAAGAAAATGCAGAAATTCAATTACACTCCCAACAGCCCGTTCAGCGGCTCGGTCTCTTCGCTGGCTATCGGCGCAGGTATGGTCGTCGTACCTTTGGTTTATCCTTTCGGCATCCGTATCGGCCGCATGCGTATCCTCGGTCCGACGGCCGTCACGATCATTTTCGTCATCGGAGGTCTCGCGCTTCTGGCATTCACGGTCCGCGAAATCATGCAGGCCCGCAAACTCATCGCCCAAGGCGGGGAGATCACTGTGGACGGCGACAAGGTGACGATTCCCGTCGTCCGGAAAAAAGAGGTCGTCAACGAATCGTTCCTGCTCTCGGAGGTGGAATACACCAAATTCGACGAGGAGGAAAACGAATTCAAAATTTCGCTGCCCGCCGACCATTACGTTATCCGCGGCGCATTCTTCGACAACGAGGACGCATTCAACGTATTCAAATCTGTCTTCAATAAATAACATTGGAAGCCGGTATAAACGCCAAGACGGCCTATCTGCCATGTAAAACAAATTCAAACAAATACAATAATGCGCCAAACTTTCAAACACCTCGCCGCTACCGTTGCCGCTGCCGCAACGATTTCTTCCTGCTCCACCCTGACAGGTTATCCGACCGACGCCGAAGCCAGCTACGCCAAAGCCATCGAGCTGACGAAAAAGAGTGTGGATACCGACAAATTCAAAATTTATTCGCTTTCGTTCATGGAGGGCGAAACGCTGTCCGACAACCTGTTTCTCGTGACGGTGAAACTGGTGAACAAGGAGAGTCAGGCATTCAGCCAGTCCTATTACATGAACGGTCTGGAACCCACCGACCTGCGCGACGTACAGAGCACGTTCAAAGCTCCCGAATACGAAACGACCGTCGGCATCGACCTTTCGAAACTCGATCCCGCCCGGATCGCCGCCCAGATCGCCCAAGCCAAGACGATGCTTCCCGAAGGACACTCCTACAAATCGGTCGGCCGTTATGAAATCGAAGAGGAGGTTCCGGCAGGCAATTCCGCATTCAACCGCAACCGGAAACCGGGCCAACAGCACACCTCCTTCATCGTCCGCTTCACCGAAGACGGCAAGGAAACGGAGAGCAGCGCCGGCAAAACCTCGTACATATATTACGAGACCAAAGTGACCGTAGCACCCGACGGCACGCTTTCGATCGAAGAAAATTAAGATTTCCGCCCGAAAAACGGGATATTCGCCTATTTTTTTCTAATTTTATATCCCGGTGTCCCCGCAGGGACATTCCGATAATACCAAAACTATGAAAACTACACACTCATTCGTCACTCCGGTACTGAACTCCACGCAGAGCAAAGTCAATACGGAGGCCTATGAGCAGGCTATCGACAACTATAACGAGGGCAAATACCTCGAAGCGTTCCGATTGCTGCTCGATCACCTGAACCCGGAATTCCGCACGAAATACGGCAACGCCGAAGGCACGGAATTCCATATTCCCCACGGTTCGATTCTGGTAAACATCCGCATCGGGGAGGGCAAACTGCACATAAGCGCCGATTTTCTGGAACTGCCCGAAAAGGGCCGCGTAGCCATGCTGCGTCAGGTCGCCGACCTGAACATCAACCGGCTTCTGCTGCCGCGCTTCCGCAAGGAGGGCGACAAGCTCAAGATGGAATACGTATGCCCGCTCTCGCAGAGCCATCCGCACAAGCTCTATTTCATCCTGCGCAACATCTGCCATATCGGAGACCGCTACGACGACGAATTCTGTGCAAAATTCGGCGCCAAGCGCAGTTACGAACCACAGGTGACGCCTTATTCGGAAGAAGAAGTCACGCGGGTCCACGAAGCGATAAAACAAACCTGCCGCGAAACGCTCGAAGCCGTGAAGGAGTATGAGGCGGAACGCAAGTACGGTTACTCATGGAACGTAATCGACATCGCGCTCTACAAAATTTCTTATTTCGCCCAACCGCAGGGCCAGCTGATGAACGACCTCGACAAGGCCGTCGACGACATGGACAAGGAGCTGCCCGTAGCCGAGCTGGTGACCAAAGGCAAGGCGTTCCTCGAAAAACTGGAGGCGATGTCCCGCGAAGAGCTGGCGCGCGATCTCTATTTCGTCGATACGCTGGTTTCGACCAAACGCCGCTCGTCGCTGAACAACGTGCAGGAGAATTTCAAAGACGTCTATAAGGAGGCAACGGAAGCTATCGAAGCGGAAAATTATGAACGGAGCGCGGTGCGCATACTCTACAAGTTCTATGAGATGTACTTCTACAACGACGTGCAGGACGACCTGAATGCCGTGATCGCCAACGCGCTGCGCAAATCGGCCGGAAAGTCGATGGAGGAGGCGTCGGAGATTCTGTTCGAAGCGCTCGAAAAGGTGATGGACGACGACCTGACGACGGACGACGACGAGGAGACCGGAGAGCTGGGAGTCGCTGCGGCCGCAGCCGTGGAACAGGTACAGCAGATGGCCGCCGCCATGCAGGGGCAAGTAGCAGAGATGCAGGCCGCGATGCAGCAGGCCCTGATGAAAGGCGACATGTCCGAATACATGCGTCTGGCGCAGGAATTCCAGCAGAAAATGATGGAACAGGCTCTCGGACAACAAAAATAACAGCTCAAAATCCGTATATCCATGGAACATAACAATATTTACAGGTCAGTCTTCAAAGTAACCCACTCGGGCGGCTCCGGCAGTTGTTTCTACCTGAAAAGCTACGATCTTTTCGTAACGAACTATCATGTGGTCGAGGGGTACCGCACCGTCGCCATCCACGACAACGACCGCAATCCCTATCTGGCGAAGGTCGTACTGGTCAATCCGGCGCTGGACATCGCCCTGCTGGCTGCTGAAGGCGACTTCTCGGCACTGCCCGAAATCACGCTCGCAGCGGACGACTCGCTCACTATCGGGCGCAAGGTATACGTCGCGGGATACCCTTACGGCATGCCCTTCACGATCACCGAAGGTTCGGTATCGTCGCCCAAACAGCTGATGGACGGCAAATATTACATCCAGACCGACGCCGCGGTGAACCCCGGCAACTCGGGCGGCCCGATCCTGAACGACGCAGAAGAGGTGGTCGGCGTGACGGTCAGCAAATTCACGCAGGCCGACAACATGGGATTCGGCATCCGCGTCGAGACGCTCCACGGACTGCTCGAATCGATCGGCGAACTGGACCGTACGGCATTCCAAGTGCAGTGCGGCAGCTGCGAAGAGCTGATTTGCGAGGAAGATGAGTTCTGCCCCTCGTGCGGCGACAAACTGCCCGAAGGCGTTTTCGACGAGCGCGAGCTCTCGCCGCTGGGCGGATTCGTCGAAAGCGCGATTCAGGAAATGGGCGTCAATCCGGTGCTTGCCCGCGACGGGTACGATTCGTGGCTCTTCCATAAGGGCAGTTCCGAAATCCGCATATTCGTTTACGACAGCAACTACCTCTTCTCGACCTCGCCGATCAACCTGCTGCCGAAGAAAGACGTGGAGAACGTACTGGACTATATGCTCAGCGAGGATTTCGGCCCCTACAAACTGGGAATCGAAGGACGGC
>JAJPZH010000103.1:10190-27213 GCA_021204515.1 Alistipes sp.
GATTTACATTGCCTACCGCATCCATCTGGCGGACATCACGGACGAATCGGAGGACGAGATCCGCAAAAACATCGTCGGACTCGCACTGCGGGCCGACGAGATGGACAACATGCTCGTAGAACGTTTCGGCTGCGAATTCTCGGAATATTCGAAAACCGACGCAGAAGCATAACGTACAACGGCGAACGGAAAAGCCGGACCTTTTCGAAAGGTCCGGCTTTTTCATATCCGCATCCCGGCCGGGAAGCGCGCAGGAGATTCCCGCAGCACAAGTCCGCTCAGCGGAAAATCTCCTTCATTTCGAGCAGGAAACTCATCGGCCGACGACCTCCGTAAACGCAGTGTTTCGATAACGTCTCGGACAGTTCCTCATAATTTTTCAGGTAAAACGAAGAGACGCGGACGACACGCCGGCCGGCCTTCGTCAAATAGCGGTATTCGTACGCCCCGCCCCGGCTGACAAGCATCGACGAGGTGATGGCATCGAAACTTTTCAAATCGTACCTGCGCGTAAATCCCAGTCCTGCAAACGGTGTGACGGCAAGGGTGCCGCCGTCGATACACAGCCTTACGGCCGAGCGTCTCAACTCTCCGAACACCAGCCAACAGACGCAGAACAGCATCAGGAACGTTACGCCATAAACCGGCAGCCGGAACCCGCCCTCCGCCCGGACGGCACCGCAGATGAACAGGCCGCAAAGCCCGATAAAAAGCAGGGTAGTCGCCACGACGAAATACACATGCCACGAAAAACGGGAAACGACAGCGCTCCGCCCCGCGGCAACCGTATGGTCGCGTATGAAAATCGCCGTACAAAGGAATACGAGCGTCCCCAGAAAAATGCAGACGATCCGCATTCGGTCGGGAGTTTCGGGGTCGGTTCCGGTTTCGACTCCGCTCTCCGGCGCGGCCTCCCCCTTCAGACAAACGACATAGGAAGGAGCATCGAACGGCTTCCCGCCGAACGACAACTGCGGCGTCAGGGTATGTTCTCCGGCTTCATTCACGTCGATCCGGTATCTATAAATACACTCTTCCTGTCCGTTCCTGCCGGAGTAACTGGCAGAGAACGGGGTATAAGCCTTTATACCGTCCAGCATCAGCACCGGATCGGCCTTATCGGGTTTTCGGTCGCAGACCAACCGGACGATACAACCATCCACGCCCGCCATAGCCGCCGAGTCCAGTTCCAGCCGGCACTGCGGTTCCCGATGCGCTGAATCGGGAAGCACTGTAATCTTCTTTCGCTCAAAACGACACTCCTGCCCGCTGACAACGGCCGTCGTCCCCGGCACGAACACCTCGCCGCTCACACGTGAACGGACCCGGTAACGGTAAGAGTAAACTTCGGATTCGGTCCGAACGCCGTTCACGATCGACAACAGCGAGCCGTGCGACCGTCCCAATTCGCGGACCAGCGTCAGAGCGCCCCAGCGCGGCGATGCGATCGACTCGATCTCGCGGTCCGCCGTATATGCCACTTCGAACTCCTGAAATACCGTCGGACACGAAGGCGTGACCTCGATGCCGAGTTGTTGCGCCCGGAGACAGACAATCCCCGGCGACGCCAGTAGAAGCATAAACAGGAAATAAAATTTCTTCATATGCGGAATTTCGTAAATTACATCCCAAAGATACGAATAACAGGCTGTAGTTCCACTGTTTCATCCTGTTTTCCTGCAGTATCATTCACTTCCGGGCACATACGGAAGATGCAAAATTCCGACGATTCCCGCACACGCCCGGAAACAAGATTAACAAAATAAGATTCAATAACTTACACAGTAATCCGGCGCACCGTACCGCGTCCGGGCATCCGACAAAATGAATTCGCGTCTGCCGGAAAAAGCGATAAATGCGTATATTTGTCCCGAATGCGGTCCCCCGATCCCATGACCGCACCGAAAAAAACATGGCAAAAATTCTGATTATCGACGACGAACAACAGTTGCGCGGGCTTCTGGCCCGGATCATCGGACTCGAAGGCTACGAGGTCGCACAGGCTCCGGACTGCGCCGCAGGACTCAAAATGCTCCGGCAGTACGCTCCCGACGTGGTCCTATGCGACGTCAAGCTGCCCGACGGCAACGGCGTGGAGATGGTCGGAAAGATCAAAGAGATCGTGCCGTCGGCCGAAGTGATTCTGCTGACGGCCTACGGTAATATTCCCGACGGCGTGCAGGCCATCAAGAACGGAGCGTTCGACTATATCACCAAAGGCGACGACAACAACAAGATACTCCCGCTGCTGAGCCGGGCCGCGGAGAAGGCGCAGATGCAGCGCCGGCTGGCACGCTTCGAAGAGAAGCTTTCCGACGAACATTCGTTCGACCGCATCATCGGCTCGTCGGAAGCTCTCCGGCAAGCCGTCGCACTGGCGCGCAAGGTCGCCGCAACGAATACCTCGGTTCTACTCACCGGCGAAACCGGAACCGGCAAGGAGGTCTTCGCGCAGGCAATCCACCATGCCAGTCCCCTCGCCAAGGAGTCGTTCTTTGCAGTCAACTGCTCGGCATTCTCCAAGTAACTGCTCGAAAGCGAACTGTTCGGACACCGCGCCGGAAGTTTCACTGGCGCTGCCAAAGACAAGAAAGGGCTTCTCGAAGAGGCCGAAAAGGTCACGCTGTTTCTCGACGAAATCGGCGAAATGCACGTCGAACTGCAGGCCAAGCTGCTACGCGTACTCGAAAGCGGCGAATTCATCAAAATCGGCGAAACCCGTCCGACGAAAGTCGATCTGCGGATCATCGCCGCCACCAACCGCGATCTCGAAAAGGAGATCGCCGCCGGCAATTTCCGCGAAGACCTCTTCTTCCGACTCTCGGTGTTCCGCATTCAACTGCCGTCGCTCAACGGGCGCAAAAAGGACATCGCGGAGTACGCCCGTCATTTCGCGGAACAGTTCGCGGCCAAAATGGGAAAACGGATCGAGAAAATCGACGACGCCTATATCGCCGCACTGGAACGCCATACATGGCACGGCAACGTCCGCGAACTGCGCAACATCGTGGAACGGAGTATGATTATGGCCGATGGCACCACGCTGACGGCCGATACGCTCCCGCCCGAATTCCAAATCGGAACAGACAGGAACACGGTTCCCGATTCGATGGCCCTCGACGCCCTCGAACGGCACCACATTCTCAAGGTACTCGAATACGCCGGAGGCAACAAGGCCGAAGCAGCCCGTCTGCTGGGCATCGGCATCGCCACGCTCTACCGTAAACTCGAAAGTTACGGCATGAAGTCCTGACACCCGCACACAGCCTATCATTCTGAAACGGCCGCCTTATCATTTTGATAGGGCGGCCGTTGTTTTCGGCACACGTTCAAAAGCAATACATCATTCATTATCAACACAATAAATCCAAAACAGACGTTTTGGCATCCCCTTCGTATGCTATCCGGCAAAACCCAAAAAACCGTTATGGCAATCGTGATCCTGATACTGATATTCTGCGGCGCAATGTTTCTGCTATGCCGGATGATTTGCGGTTTTACGGAATTATTGTCTAACTCAAAAAAGAAAATGAGATGAACGGAATCGTAATGTTCCTCGTGCTCTGCTCCTTAGGGACGCTCTGCTACTGGTTCTACTACAAATGTGTCGATTGGTTTGAAAAAATTTGATGAAAAATGTTTACAGGACTGCTTATTCTGAGCATCGCCGGATTCATCTATCTGATGTACGTGCTCGTAAAACCCGAAAAATTCTGATTGTCGGACTCTGAAAACCCATAATAAATGAATACCGAAATCTTAGGCGTTATGCTGCAATGGGCCGCCCTCGTGATACTCTGCTATCCGCTGGGACGCTACATTGCCAAAGTATACAGAGGGGAGCGCACATGGCTCGACTTCATGGCCCCCGTCGAACGGTTCATCTACCGCATCTGCGGCATCGACCCCACGCAGGAGATGAACTGGAAACAATTTCTCAAGGCCCTGCTGACGGTCAACCTCTTCTGGTTCTTCTGGGGTATGATTCTGCTGGTATGTCAGGGCTGGCTGCCGCTCAATCCCGACGGTAACCCCGGACAATCGCCCGATCTGGCGTTCAACACCTGCATTTCGTTCATGGTGAACTGCAACCTGCAGCATTACAGCGGCGAATCGGGGCTGAGCTATTTCACCCAACTGTTCGTCATCATGCTGTTCCAGTTCGTGACCGCCGCCTGCGGCATGGCCGCCATGGCAGGCATCATGAAGGCGCTGGCCGCCAAAACCACGAAAACGATCGGCAACTTCTGGGTGTTCCTTACCAAAAGCGTAACCCGTATTCTGATGCCGCTGTCGCTGCTAGTAGGCATACTGCTGGTTATCAACGGAACGCCGATGTCGTTCGACGGCAAGCAGACGCTTACGACGCTCGAAGGCAGCGAACAGGTCATTTCGCAGGGTCCCACGGCGGCTATCGTCCCCATCAAACAGCTGGGCACCAACGGCGGCGGTTATTTCGGCGTCAATTCGGCGCACCCGCTCGAGAATCCCAATGCATTTACAAATATGCTGGAGTGCTGGTCGATTCTGATTATCCCGATGGCAATGGTCTTCGCATTCGGCTTCTATGTCCGTCGTCGTAAACTCGCGGCATGGATTTTCGGCGTGATGCTCTTCGCCTACACCGCCGGCGTGATCTTCTCGGTATGGCAGGAGACGGGCGGAAGCAAACAGATCGACGAAATGGGCATTGCGCAGGACCTCGGCTCGATGGAGGGCAAAGAGATCCGCATCGGCTCGGCGGCATCGGCCATGTGGGGCATGACGACGACCGTCACGTCGAACGGCTCGGTCAATTCGATGCACGACTCGCAGACTCCGCTGAGCGGCATGATGCAGATGCTCAACATGCAGATAAACTGCTGGTTCGGCGGCGTCGGAGTTGGGTGGATGAACTACTTCGCATTCCTCATCATCGCCGTCTTTATCAGCGGTCTGATGGTGGGCCGTACCCCCGAGTTCCTCGGACACAAGGTCGAGGCGCGTGAAATGAAGATCGCCACGATGGTCGTGCTGATGCACCCCTTCCTGATTCTGGTAGGAACCGGAATCTCCGCGGCCATAGCCGCCGCAAATCCCGAAATAGGGTGGCTGAACAACCCGTCGTTCCACGGCCTGAGCGAAATGCTCTACGAATACACCTCGTCGGCGGCCAACAACGGCTCGGGATTCGAAGGACTGACCGACAACACACCGTTCTGGAATATTTCGACCGGCATTACCCTGATTATGGGCCGCTATTTCCCGATCGTAGGACAGGTCGCCATCGCGGGCCTGCTGGCTTCGAAGAAATTTATTCCGGAAAGCGCCGGTACGCTCAAGACCGATACGGGTACTTTCTCGCTGATGACTTTCGCCGTCATCATCATCGTCGCCGCACTTTCGTTCTTCCCGTCGCTGGCGCTCGGACCGATCGCCGATTACCTGACCTTTTAAAAACGTTATGACTATGAAACGAAACAGAAATAATTCTTTGTTCGACCGCACGCTGCTGCGCCAGAGCCTTCGCGAATCGGTCATCAAGCTCGACCCGCGCAAAATGGTCCGGAATCCGATCATGTTCACCGTCGAGGTCGTCACTTTCGTCATGCTGGCGCTGCTGATCTACATCGCCGTTACGGGCGATACCGCACAGGGTTCGCTGCTTTACAACTTCATCGTCTTCGTCGTCCTGCTGGCTACGGTGCTCTTCGCCAACTTCGCCGAAGCCATCGCCGAAGCCCGCGGCAGGGCACAGGCCGACAGCCTGCGCAAGACCCGCGAGGAGACGCCCGCAAAACGCATCGAACCGGACGGTCAGTCGCACATCGTCAGCAGCTCGGACCTCCGGCAGGGTGCCCTCTTCGAATGCGTCGCCGGCGACACGATCGCCGCCGACGGCGAGATCGTCGAGGGACTCGCTTCGATCGACGAGAGCGCCGTCACGGGCGAATCGGCCCCGGTGATCCGCGAAGCCGGCGGCGACAAAAGTTCCGTCACGGGCGGCACGAAAGTCCTTTCGGACCGCATACTGGTAAAGGTCACGGCGCGGCCGGGCGAGAGTTTCCTCGACAAGATGATCGCGCTGGTCGAAGGCTCGTCGCGTCAGAAAACGCCGAACGAGATCGCGCTGACGATCCTGCTGGCCGGGTTTACGATCGTCTTCGTCATCGTTTGCGCGACGCTGAAGCCCTTCGCCGATTACGTCGGGGCGAACATCACCATAGCAGCCTTTATCTCGCTGTTCGTCTGCCTGATCCCGACCACCATAGGCGGCCTGCTGTCGGCCATCGGTATCGCCGGCATGGACCGTGCCCTGAGGGCCAACGTCATCACCAAGTCAGGCAAAGCCGTCGAAACCGCCGGCGACATCGACACGCTGCTGCTGGACAAGACGGGCACGATCACCATCGGCAACCGCAAAGCGACGGCGTTCCATCCGGCGCAAGGGTACGGAGTCAAAGAGTTCGTCCGCCTGTGCGTGCTTTCGTCAGTCTCGGACCAGACGCCCGAAGGCAAATCCATCGTCGAACTGGGCGCCGAACAGGGCATCAAAGTCGATCCCCTGCAGTTGGTCGGAGTACACATGGTGCAGTTCACCGCCGAGACCAAATGTTCGGGCGTTAATATGCCGGACGGACGCCGCATCCGCAAGGGCGCCTCGGAAGCGATACTCCGCATCGCCGCCGAAGCCGGGACCAAATGTCCGGCGGGCATCGAAGATACAGTGCGCCGCATCTCGGAGAACGGCGGCACACCGCTCGTCGTCTGTGAAAACGAGCAGATTCGGGGCGTGATCGAACTGCAGGACATCATCAAGACAGGCATCCGCGAACGCTTCGAACGCCTGCGCAAGATGGGCGTGAAGACCGTGATGGTAACGGGCGACAACCCGCTGACGGCGAAGTATATCGCCGAAAAGGCCGGAGTGGACGACTTCATCGCCGAGGCCAAACCCGAAGACAAGATGGAGTACATCAAGCGTGAACAGCGGGCCGGCAAGCTGGTCGCCATGATGGGCGACGGCACCAACGACGCTCCGGCGCTGGCGCAGGCCGACGTAGGCGTAGCAATGAACAGCGGTACGCAGGCGGCCAAGGAGGCCGGCAACATGGTCGATTTGGACAACGACCCGACGAAGCTGATCGAAATCGTCGAAATCGGCAAACAGCTCCTGATGACGCGCGGCACGCTCACGACCTTCTCGATCGCCAACGACGTAGCCAAGTATTTCGCCATCGTTCCGGCGCTGTTCATCGCTTCGATTCCGTCGCTGCAGGCCCTGAACATCATGCACCTGCACTCACCCGAAAGCGCCATCCTGTCTGCCGTGATCTTCAACGCCGTCATCATCCCGCTGCTGATCCCGCTGGCGCTGCGCGGCGTAACGTACAAACCGATCGGCGCATCGGCGCTGCTCCGCCGCAACCTCTTCATCTACGGACTGGGTGGAATCGTCGTTCCGTTCATCGGCATCAAGCTGATAGACATGTTTATAAGTATGTTCTTTTAAAGTATCGTTACAATCATGAAAAACTTCTGGATTTCAATCAGAATAACGCTGGCAATGTGCCTGTTGCTCGGCGTAGGATACGTACTCGTACTGCGCGGCGTCTCGGCCGTCGCAGGCCCCGGCGGCGGCGAAGCCGAAACACTCACATTCGACGGCCGGATCGTCGGCGCGGCGAACGTAGGACAGCAGTTCACCGATACCCGTTATTTCTGGGGCCGTCCTTCGGCCGTAGATTACAACGGCGGCGGTTCGGGCGGCAGCAACAAGGCTACGACCAACCCGGAATATCTGGCCGAAGTGGAACAGCGCGTGCAGGATTTCCTTGCGGCACATCCTTACCTCACCCGCGAGGAAGTGCCTTCCGAAATGGTAACGGCAAGCGGTTCGGGACTCGATCCCGACATCTCGCCGCGCGGCGCGCAGATACAGGTGCGCCGGGTAGCCGAAGCCCGTGGACTCGACGCGGCCGCAGTCCGGCATCTGGTCGATTCGCTGACCCGCAAACCGTGGCTGGGACTCTTCGGCACCGAAAAAGTCAATGTACTCCGGCTCAACATCGCATTGGAAACAATGCAGCCGAACGTCACGGCAGCAGTTCCGGCCAACCAGACCGGAACCAACGGCGGAGGCCGGTTCGAAGGCACGACATCGGATCAGGAATAATATACGACTATGAAAAAACTTAAAAAAATGAACAAACACATGAAACGCTGGACCGTAATTCTGATTACCGCACTGGCGGTAATGCTTGCCGTAGACGTATGCGCACAAGAGCCGCAGCGCGGCGTGAAAATCTCAGGCGGCGCCGATCTCGTAAGCGGCTATATCTGGCGCGGCGTCTGGGAATCCGGAGCCGGCATACAACCCGTATTGACCATGTCGGCCGGAAATTTCTCGGCGACGGCATGGGGTTCGGTCGATTTCGCGGCCACCTCCTACAAGGAGATGGATCTGACGCTGGCCTATGCGCTCGGCCCCGTAACCTTCTCGCTGGCGGACCTCTACTGGGAAGGCGGCGCGGGCGACCGGAGCACGATCAGCCGCAACTATTTCCATTTCGGCGCGGACTCTCCGCACCGCGTCGAAGCGGGCATCGCATGGTGCATATCGCCCAAAGTACCGGTCACGCTGGCATGGAACACCGTACTGTTCGGAGCCGCCGACGTGAATGCCGAAGGGAAACGGGCCTATGCTACCTACATCGAAGCGTCGTATCCCTTCACCGTGAAAACCGTCGATATGAAAGCCGGCGTCGGCATCGTTCCGTGGAACGCCGTCGGTACGTACGGCATAGACCGCGACTTTTACGTACAGAACGTATTCGTCAATGCTGCGAAGAGCTGGGAGATATTGAAATCCATGCAGTTGGGGATATTCACCTCTCTGAGCTGGAATCCGGCGGCGGAAGATGTCAATTTCGTAGGCGGAATATCATTCCGGATGTAATATGGACAAGGAAGGCAGTGTTCAGCGGTTTCTGGACCTGATCCGCCGCTCGCACCGGGGGAAGTTCAAGATCTATATCGGCATGAGCGCCGGAGTAGGCAAGACTTACCGCATGTTGCAGGAGGCGCATCAGTTGCTCGACGCAGGCGTAGACGTCTGCATCGGTTACATCGAAACGCACGGCCGCACCGAAACGGAAGCCCTCGTCGAAGGGCTTCCGTTCGTGCCGCGCCGTAAGCTCTTCTACAAAGGCAAGGAGCTGGAAGAGATGGACACGCAGGCCATTCTGAACCTCCATCCCGAGATCGTGATCGTGGACGAACTGGCCCACACCAATATCGAAGGCAGCGGCAATCCCAAGCGGTGGCAGGACGTGATGCAGTTGCTCGACGCCGGCATCAGCGTCATCACGGCGGTCAACATCCAGCATATCGAAGGCCTGAACGAATTCGTACAGGAGATCACCGGGATCGAGGTCCGCGAGCGCGTGCCGGACAGCGTACTGGCTATGGCAGACGAAGTGGTGAACATCGACCTCACGGCCGACGAGCTGATAGAGCGGCTGAAAGCGGGAAAAATCTACCGACCCGACAAGGTCGCGGCGGCGCTCAACAACTTCTTCACGCAGGACAACATCCTGCAACTGCGCGAGCTGGCGCTCAAGGAAGTGGCCCTGCGCGTGGAGAAGAAAGTCGAGAACCAGATCGCCGCGGGCGACAAATTCCGCCACGACAGACTGCTGGCGGTAATCGACTCCTCGGAGAAACGTTCGCGGCGCGTGATCCGCAAAACGGCACGCATGGCGACCCACATCAACACGTCGTTCGTCGTGCTTTACGTACAGAGTGACCGCGAAGCCGTAGACCGTATTCCGCTGGCCAATCAGCGCTATCTGATCAACAACCTGAATCTCGCCACCGAACTGGGCGGCGAAATACGCCAGATACACTCCAACCGGCCGGTTGAAACCATCGTGGAGTTGTGCCGGGAACAAAAAATCAGCATCGTCTGCGTCGGACGACCCGAATTTTCGCTATTTTCGCTGCTGAAAAGCATCGTCGCGCTCCGCCGTCTGATCGGCAGGCTGTCGCGCATGAACATCGATCTTTACATTATGTCATAAACCATGAAAATACAAAGAAGGCTCACTCTGGGAATCGGCGCGCTGTTCGCCATGATCCTGCTGCTCGGCATTCAGTCGGTCAGTTATGTCCGTCAGCTTTCGCACGCCACGGGGACCATATTGGCCGACAACTACAATTCGCTGCAGTATGCCGGAGACATGCTGCGGTCGCTGAACGACATCGGACAGGATTCGGTGTCGCGGCACGCCCTGCGGCAGAGTCTCGCCCTGCAGCAGCAGAACATCACCGAGATCAGCGAAAGAGAGATGACCACGGCGCTCGAACGGCATATCGCGTCGCTGAGCGACCCGGTCACCGAAACCGAAATACAGACCGTGCGCGAGGACCTCTTCCGGATCATGGAACTGAACATGGCCGCCATACGGAGCAAAAGTTACGGGGTGGAACAGCGCGCCGACTACGTGATGTGGTGGCTGATCGTCGTGGCCGCACTGTGCGTTTTGAGCGCAGGAGCCATTCTGGTCTGGTTTCCGCAGCTGGTGCTCCGGCCGATCGACATCCTGAAGAAGGGTATCAAGGAGATCGCCAACCACAACTACCAGCAGCGCCTCGATTTCACGGGCAACCGCGAATTCGAATCCGTCGCCGAATCGTTCAACGACATGGCCGCCAAGCTCGACGAATACCGGCGCAGTTCGCTCGACGACCTGATGACGGCGAAAAAGCGGATCGAAGCGATCGTAAACACGCTTCACGAGCCGATCATCGGACTCGATCCCGCGAAGACCATCCTTTTCATGAACCGCGAAGCGTTGTCGGTACTGAATCTTCCGGAAAACGTCGTCGGACGGAACGCGACCGAAGTGGCCCTGTCGAACGACCTGCTGCGCCGCCTGCTGCGCGAACTCTACGACCAAAAGAAAGATACGGAGAAAGAACCGTTGAAGATATACGCCGACAACAAGGAGAGCTATTTCCAGATGGACAATACACCGCTCTACATTACGCCCGTAGGCGGACGCGAACAGCAGTTCGTCGGCAATCTGATCATCCTCAACAACATCACCAAATACAAGGAGCTGGACTCCGCAAAGACCAACTTCATTTCGACCGTTTCGCACGAAATGAAGACTCCGATTTCGTCGATCCTGATGAGCCTGCAACTGCTGGGCGACGACCGGCTGGGAAAGCTCAACGATGAACAGAAACAGTTGGTGGGCAGCATCAAGGAGAGCAGCGACCGCCTGCTTTCGATCACGGGCGAACTGCTGAACATGACGCAGATCGAAACCGGGAAACTTAAACTTATACCTAAGATAACAAAGCCTATCGAACTAATAGACTATGCGGTAAAGGCGACACAGGTATTAGCGGACCGGTTCTGCTGTTTCGTGGAGATAGATTATCCCGAAAAAATCTCGAAACTGTTCGTCGATAACGAAAAGATCGCATGGGTCATCACGAACCTGCTGTCGAACGCCATCCACCATTCGCCCGAAAAGTCGCGCATCATCGTCGGAGCCGTACAACATGAAAAGGCGGTCGAAATCTATGTGCAGGACTTCGGCCGAGGCATCGACCCGCGTTACCACAAGAGCATTTTCGAACGTTATTTCCGGGTACCGGGCACGAAGGTTCAGGGCAGCGGACTGGGACTGGCCATTTCGAAGGAGTTCGTCGAGGCACACGGCGGCACGATTTCGGTCGAAAGCGAAATCGGCAGGGGCAGCCAGTTTTCGATCCTGCTGCCGGTATAGATACGGCAGGACAGGTTTCGGAATGGTGGCACCGAGACTGACGCGGCAGGAATACTGCCGGAACAGATATGGCCGAACACTACCAGAGCGGGTGCCGGTCCAAAACAAAAACCGCCGCAGACTGATTCTGCGGCGGTTTTCGTTTTACAGATTTTCCTGCTTCAGATGTTCGACATACCGGTCGATACGGTGCAGTTCGTGCGGAATCCTGATGTTCTGGGGGCAGTGCGGCACACATTGGTTGCAGCCGATGCAGCGGCTCGCCTGCCGAAGTTTCGGAACACTGCGGTCATAGCCCACGAGAAACGCCCGGCGGGCTTTCCGGTAATTTTCGTCCTGCGACGAAGCCGCCACATTGCCTTCATTGACGCATTTGTTGTAGTGCAGCAGAATGGCCGGAATATCGAGTCCATAGGGACACGGCATGCAGTATTTGCAGTCGTTGCAGGGAATCGTGGGGTAGCGCAGCATCAACTGCGCCGTCTCCTCCAGAAATTCCCTGTCGGCATCGGTCAGTTCGTCGAGCGGCGCGTAGGTTCGCAGGTTGTCCTGCAGGTGTTCCATGTAAATCATACCGCTCAGTACCGTCAGCACGCCGGGGAACGAACCCGCGAAACGGAATGCCCACGAAGCCACGCTCGACGAGGGCCGCCGCTGTTTGAGGTGGGCGGCGATATGATCGGGCACGTTCGAAAGGCGGCCGCCCAGCAGCGGTTCCATGATGACGGCGGGAATGCCGCGCTTCTCCAGTTCGCCGTAAAGGTATTCGGCATCGGTATTGCGCGTATTAAGTTCCTTGGCGTGCTTCCAGTCCATATAGTTGAGCTGAATCTGCACGAAATCCCACTTTATCTCATCGTGACGCGAAAGCAGGTAATCGAAAACCTCGATGTCGCCGTGATAGGAGAATCCCAGATTGCGGATGCGTCCCGCTTCGCGCTCGGCGAGCAGGAAATCGAGCATCCCGTTGTCGAGGTAACGGCTGCGGAGTGCCGCCATGCCGCCCATGCCGATTCCGTGCAGCAGGTAATAGTCGATATAATCCACCTGCAAAGCCCGAAACGAGTTGCGGTACATCTCCATCGAAGCCGTCCGGCTATGGGTCGAAGGATCGAAATTGGAAAGTTTCGTGGCTACGAAGAATTTTTCGCGCGGATGCCGCTTCAACGCGATTCCCGTCGCGGTCTCCGACCAGCCGCGCACATAGGCCGGCGAAGTGTCGAAGTAATTGACGCCGTGCGCAATGGCGTAATCGACCAGTTCGTTCACGGCCTGCTGGTCGATCTCATCGCCCGAACCGTCGCCCTTCGAACGTATCGGCCAACGCATGCAGCCGTATCCCAGCAGCGACACGCGATCGCCCGTGGAGGGCGCCGTGCGGTAAGTCATCCTGTCGGTCGGGACTTCTCCTACAGCCGAGGTGTCGCCCGCTGCGCCGCCTTTGGGTTTGCAGCCGTACAACGCGGCGGTCGTTGCGGCGGCTCCGACGCCGAGCACCTTCAGGAATTCCCGGCGGTCTATCTTTTTCTTCTCTTTCATACTCCTGACTGTTAAACGGTTCTGTGACGCAGATGCCCTTCGACGTAAATCGCGCTGAACGGACGGCTAGGACAAAGGTTCTCGCAGGCACCGCAGCCGATGCAGCGCTCTTCGTTCACGACCGGGATAAGCGGGGAATCGCGCCAGTCCGGATCTTTATGCACCATGTGGATAGCTCCCGTGGGACAATGGCGGGCACAGTTGCCGCAGTCCACGCCGTCGGTATTGACGACGCAGTTATCGGCGATCCATACGGCATGACCGATCTGCGTCGCCGACTTTTCGGCCGCCGTGATCGGGCGGATAGCCCCCGTGGGACACACTTCGGAACACTTCGTACATTCGGGCCGGCAATAACCGCGTTCGTACGACATTTCGGGCTGCATCAGGGTCATCAGTTTGCCGGAGGGACGCAGCACCTGATTGGGGCACGCCGCCACGCACAACTGGCATCCGGTACAGTGCGCCGTCATGTTGCGGACCGCAAGCGATCCCGGCGGGATAATCGGCACGGCGCGGTCCGGGACCTTCTTGTCCTCGATCAGCGCCAGTCCGCCGTCCACCTTCTTCTCCTGCGCCTTCACCGTCGCCGTGTAGGCCAAAACACCCGCGATCGTGAGGAACTTGCGGCGCGAAGGATCAGCGGGCTTGTCCGCGGCGACGACACGATCCGCTCCTGACGAAGATTCCATCGCTGCGGACGCGGACGTCCCCGAAACGGGTTTTGCGACCGGTTTACGCGAAAAGGTAATGGCGTGCTGACGGCATTTGCCGATACAGTCCATGCAGGCCACACAACGGCTGTAGTCGATTTCATGCGACTTGGCGTCGATGCACGAAGCCTTGCAGTTGCGCGCGCAAAGCCCGCAGCCGTTGCATTTCGAGGTGTCGATGCGGGGCTTAAAGACCGCAAAACGCGACACGAAGCCCAGTAGCGTGCCGACCGGACAAATCGTATTGCAGTAGGTGCGGCCGTTGCGCCACGCCAGCACGACCAGAACCGCGAACGTCACGGCAGCCACAGCGAACGTCACGCCGCTCTTCACCCAAACGTCCACCTTATAGAACGCATAGCTGTCGATCCGCTCAGCCGCATAGGCCAGCAGGTTGTTTCCCCACTGGTAGAACGGCGCAAAGAGGTTCGACGCAATACGTCCGTAAGCGCTGTAAGGCGCCAGCAGTTCGGCGACGGGCTTGATATGGGCGACCATCACCGCGACGAACAGCGCCAGCATGCCGTAACGCAGCCACGACAGCGCACGGGAATAGGTGAAACGGTTTTTGCGGCGTTTGCCGCCCGCCCACGAAGCGACGTCCTGAAATACGCCCAGCGGGCAGATCACCGAACAGTAGACCCGCCCGAACAACAGCGTCAGCACCAAGAGTGCCGCAACGACACCGACATTGACCGCCAAAATAGCGGGCAGCAACTGCACTTTGGCCATCCAGCCGAACCACGCATGCAGCGTCCCCGTGAAATCGAGGAAGAGCAGCGTAATCATCGTGAAGAAAACGGCCGCAGCCGCGATTCTGATTTTTCGCAACATCTGTTATCCTTTATTTTGTCAGATTC
This sequence comes from Alistipes sp., assembly GCA_021204515.1. Taxonomy (GTDB): domain Bacteria; phylum Bacteroidota; class Bacteroidia; order Bacteroidales; family Rikenellaceae; genus Alistipes. The sequence continues at coordinate 25,083 of JAJPZH010000103.1, forward strand.
AATCCCTGAACCCATTTCCGCACGGCGTCCTGCGAACTTCTCACGGCTCCGCCGCGTACGGGAAGCCCGCCGAGCAGGGTCGCACCAGCACAAAGTTTCCGTATATCGTCTTCACTGTGGCCCATACGGCTGCCTTCGTGGGTCATAAACGGCACGACGGTCTTGCCCGACCAGTCGCAACCCGCGAGAAACGTCGCAACCGGCGGCGCAACCGTGGACCACCAGCAGGGCGAACCGACGAAAATCACGTCGTACGCCCCGACATCGGGCAACTCGCCTTTCAGTGCAGGACGGACATTGGCGTTGATCTCTTTCTTGGCCTGATCCACGACGGCCTTGTATTCGGTGGGGTAGGCTTCGACCGGAACGATCTCGAAAAGATCGCCGCCCGTCGCTTCGGCTATCTGCCGCGCCATGTCACGCGTATTGCCGCTGTGGGAGAAATAAGCCACCAGCACCTTTTTGCCGGATGCGGTCTGCGCCTGCGTATTCATATTGGGTAACAACATCATTATAATCGCGATTAAAATAATCCGTTTCATTTTACTCTATTTTTTAAAATTTACACCCGACGGCCCATATCATAGGCTTCGTCCATCGCAGGCATTCCTTCGATTTCGCCCACCAGCCAAGCTCCGACGCCGTAAACGACGCCCCGCTCTTCGGGGGCGTCGAGACAGTCGAGGAATCCGCGGAAACACTCCACGGTGCGCTCCATCATCTCAACGCTCTCTTCGGCGGCCGTCAGGATGAAGTAAAACTCCTTGCCGCCCATCTCCGTATAGCGGGCGCAGGTACGGTCGATCAGGGTCTTCATCTGCGCGCAGAGCGTATAGAAGTAGACCGGCGTAGCCATCACGATCACGTCCGCACCGATCATTTTGCCGATCACCTCGGCCGCATCGTCCCGCTGCGGACAGGGCTTCGCCCCGCCATAGCACACGCCGCAGCCCATGCAGTAATTTATCGTCTTATCCCTGAGGAAGATCTTCTCCACATCGTGTCCGGCCTGCTGCGCCCCGGCCATGAAACGGTCGCACAGCAGGTCCGAATTGCCCCTGCGCCGCGGGCTGGAGGAGAGGATCAATACTTTCTTCGCCATATCGTTTTTTCTTTTTATTCGTTTTCGGGTACCACTTCGTTCAGACAGGCGATCGCATTCAGCGTACGCGGATAGCCAACATAGGGCACCGCCCGATAGACCGCTTCCTTCGCTTCGACAGATGTCACCCCTGCGTTCAGCGCGCCTTCGAGTATCGTCCGGAACTCGGTCTGCGCCGCCCCGGCGATGCACGACGCGAGAACGCACATCATCTGTGCTTTAACGTCGAGGTTATCGTAGTCAGGCACTTCGGGCAACGCAAAGTTATCAAAATTTTCGATTAATTCGGGATCGGTCGCCGCAAGTTCCGATTCACCTCCGGAAAATAAATCCGCACGGTTTTTCACGGCCGAGGCCTGATAATATCCCCGGCCGCCCACGGCGACGAGTATCTGGCTGCCCGTATAGCTATGCCAGTTATTACGGTATCCGGGTTCGAAGGTGACGCTCGAAATCGGAGAGTTGAGTCTCCCGTTCTGTGTCAACCGGGCCAGATAAGCCTGACCGATAAAATATTTCGAAAATGTTTCTGGCAGTCTGTCCCCGACGGAAAATGCGCTGATTTTCTTAGTTCCATCCATATTCTGAGCATTTGTCCGGTTACACGTTCCGGCCGCAAGCAGCGCGGCCGTGACTATAAAAATTAGTTGCTTCATCATTTCACGTTTTCATCATATCCTCAGTTGTCGATCAGCCCATCTCGTATTTCATCGTTCCCAGCCATTTCACGGTTTCAGGATCGCGGTGCGACAGGAAACAACTCCGTTCCGTGTCGAGCGTTGCGATCAGATTCATGTCTTCCGGCGCAAGGTGAAAATCGAAAACGTCGATATTCTCGGCCATGCGCTCCGGGCGCACCGATTTCGGGATGACGATCACACCGCGCTGGATCAGCCAGCTCAGGACGACCTGAGCGACCGACTTCCGGTAGTTCGCGGCCAGCGACACCAGCACCTCGTTGCCGAAGCGGTTGTGGCGCCCCTCGGCGAACGGCGCCCACGATTCGATCTGCACGCCCTCGGTGGCCAT
>JAJPZH010000255.1 GCA_021204515.1 Alistipes sp.
TATACGTTTTGGTTCCATGACGGTTCGAGCGTGACTTTGCAGCGGGGCGGGGCTTCGCCCCACAACAGGACGTCGGCCTGCTGCTGGAGCACCATGTTGTTCCCGATAATGGCCGGCAGCCGGATTTCGGCCGTCAGCGGAAGCGGGAGGAGCGCAAGCAGCAGTAATGCTAATAAATGGTTGGTTTTCATTTCAGATCGGAGATTTTACATTTCAGGGCGTCCATCCGCTCCTTCTGGCGGGAGACTATGACGTAAATCCAGCCTTCGCGGATGTAGGCGAACGGATAGCCGTAATCGCCGCTTTTCCAGCGTCCTTCGTATTGCCGGGTATAGCGGTCGTCGGAGAGGAGGTAGCATTTGTCGTAATTGAACCCGTCTTCGGAGAGGGCCAGCACCAGCGGATAACGGGTCCCCTGCCGGGTGTTGTCGGGCGTGCCGATGTAGAGATAGCGTCCGTCGGGCAGGGCGCAGAAAAACGACTTGGTGTTGTTGTCCGAAAAATCGCTGCGTACGGGCATGGTCCAGTTGCGCCCGCCGTCGTAGCTTTGCGCCTGCCAGAGATAGCCGTCGTAGGGCGTGGACGAATTCCGGAAAAGGCAGTACAGCGTACCGTCGGCATGCTCGAACAGCTCGCCTTCGCATAACGACGGCCGGGCCTGTTCGAAGGTGACCTGTCCGGTCTGGTCCTGCGCCGCCGTGCCGCATTTATGCCAGTCGCGCAGTCCCGCCGGATCGTCGGAGTAATAGAGCGCCCGGTTGCAGGTCATCGCCAGCCTCCCGGTCGAGAGCCGCAGCGGGGCGTGGCTGGGGAATACGGCCAGTCCGAGCGATACCGGCTGTGTCCATGTCCTGCCGTCGGGCGATGTCACGGCGTAGAGCTGCGGATTCAGCCGGGCGTTGCTCGTGCCGTCGTTGTCGTTTTCCGTGTAATAGACCGTCAGCCTGCCGTCGCAGACCCGGATGCCGCCCGGAGTGAGGATTTTCTTGGTGCCGTAGTCGCCGTCGGATGGTTCCGCGAGAACCTGCGGAGCGCTCCAGCGGACGAAGTCCCGGCTGGTAGCGATCATCACCCGCTGCCCCGGTTCGTCTTCGCCCCGCATGCCGTTCGAGTAGACGGCATAAAAGGCCCCCTGAAAATAGGCGACCGAGGGGTGGTGGGAATAGCTCCAGTCGCCGGACGGCATGTAGATCACGGCGTGCTCGGCTTCGATGCGCGGCAGGTCTGCGGCGGGATCGTACGCATTGCTGAAAACGGAAATGCGGTCGGTGCCCTCCGGTTCGCGTTCCGGTGCGGGCGGCGGGTTTTCGTTTCCCTCCCCGCCGCAGGCCGGCAGAAGCAGGCCGAATAGTCCGGCTATGGCGATAACGGCGTTTTTCATTGCAAGGCGTCGATTTCGATGCGGATTATTTCGATGCGTTCCTTGCGGCGCGAGACGATGACGTAGATATAGCCGTCGTGAACCATGGCGTACGGATAACCGTAATCGCCGCCTTTCCAGCGGCCTTTATACTGTTGGGTATACTTGTCGTCGGAAAGGATGAAGGTTTTGTCGAAGTTGTAGCCGTCTTCGGAGAGGGCCAGCACCAGCGGGTAGCGTTCTCCCGGACGGGAGGTGTCCGGGGTCCCGACGTAGAAATAGCGTCCGTCGGGCAGGTTGCCGAAAAACGATTTGGTGTTGTTGTCCGTGAAACGGCTTTTTACGGGCGACGTCCACGAAATTCCGCCGTCGGTGCTCTGCATCTGCCACAGGTAGCCGTCATAGGTTTTGCCCGTACTGCGGAGCAGACAGAAAACCTGACCGTCGTTGTGTTCGAACAGTGCGCCTTCGCAGAGCGACGGGTGCACCTGCTCGAAGGTTACGGCCCCGTCCTGATATTTGGGAATTTCCATGCGGCAGCGGTTCCATTTGCCGATCCCGGAGGGATCGTCGGTGTAATAGACCAGCGTATTGCCCGTGAGGATAATCCGGCCGTTGGAGAGCGTCAGCGGCCGGTGGCACGGGAATACGCGGATCGAAAGATCGACCGGCTCGGACCATGTCCGGCCGTCTTCGCTCGTGATGGCGAACAGTGTCGCCTTTATCCGTTTGTTCGAAACGCCGTCGTTGTCGTTTTCCGTGTAGTAGAGCGTCAGTTTGCCGCCGATCACGGTGATACCTCCCGGAGTGAGGATTTTGGTCTGTCCGAACTCGCCCTCTCCCGGAGAGAGTATGACCTGCGGTTCGCTCCAGTCGGTGAAGTCTTCCGAGGTGGCGAGCATGATCCGCTGGCCGCACTCGTCCTCGCCTTCGGGACCGTTCGAGAAGACGGCGTAGAAATTGCCTTTGAAGAAGGCGACGGAAGGATGATGCGAGTAGGTCCATGTCCGGACCGGGTCGTAGATTACGCTCTTTTCCGCATCCAGTTTCGGAAATTCGGCCTTCGGGTCGTAATTGTTGGTGAATAAAGTGGGCTGCTGGCCGAATCCCGCCGTGCAGCTCAGCGTCGCGGCCGTCAGTAACAGGCCGAATCGGATCGTCTTATTCATCGTGCAAATGCTTTAGTCTTTTTGTTCCAGCCATTTGAGGTTGAAGCGGTAGTGGTTTTTACTGCTCAGCAGGTGGATTATTCCGTCGGGCGACTGCGTCATCGTCAGGTAGCCCCGGGGTTCGGCCCGGTCGGCGTCCGTTTCGAAAAAACCGGTCCACGCCCCGCCGTCCATAAACCGGTATTGTCCGTCCGTGATGAGTTTGCATACGGGCCATGTCTTGCCTTCGTCATAGGACACGGCGGCGAACATGCCGCTTTTGATCTTTCCGCCGAAACGCATCCGGTCCTCGTCCTTGGGTGGGCGCAGCGGGTGGTGGGTGAAGGATACCAACACGATCGGACCCTCTTTCAGCCGGATCATCGTGCAGCGCTGGCCACCCGAAATCGGCGGGAACGGAGAGGCTTCGTAACGCCATGTTTTGCCCATGTCGCCGGAGACGCTCCGGGTCATACGGCGGCGTCCCTTCGCATCGGCGACGTCGTTGCCGCGGCCGAACGCCATCAGCGAGCCGTCCCTGAGCTGGACGACGCAGGCGTGGATGCCCGCGATCATGCCGCCGGTTTGTCCCGCTTCGAACTCTTCCGGTTTTTCCCCGCAGGGAGATGTCCAGCTCCGGCCGTCGTCGCGGCTGATCTGAATCACCGAACCTTCGTTGTTGTCGGGGCCTCCGTCGCAGGCGTTGATGAGCCAGCCTTCGCTGCTGCGGATCATGCCGGCTATGACCTGATGTCCCGGAGCATGTTCCGGGGAGACGATTCGCGGACGGCTCCATGTCGCGCCGTTGTCGTCCGAGGTCTGCGCCATGAGCGCCAGATTGCGCCACCAGCCGCCGGCTTCGACGCCGTTGAGCAGATAGATGCGGCCGCTGTCGGGATCGCACCGGAGCGACGATCCGGTCATGTTGCGGTCGGGTACCTTGCACAGGAGGCTCGCTTCGTCCCACGAGTCGGCTCCGCTGCGCAGGCGGCTGTGCCAGATCGCCATTTCCCGGCCGAATTCGCTGATTGTGGAGAACCAGACGGCGATCAGGTCGCCGTTACGGCACCACGTGACTGCCGGGCAATGGTTGTGGGGATACATCGGCGCTGCGGACGTCTGCGGCGGTATGACGTATTCGACGGGTGCGTAATAACGCGGTCGGTCGTTCAGATCGGGCCATTGTGCGACGTGCTGCGCTACGGGTTCGGCGGCGGTGCGGACAGGGACCGGCCGCGTGGCCGGATAGGGCGCTTCGACAATGCGGAATCCGGTCAGGAAATGCTTGTCTTCCGGGATCATGGCCATACGGTTGGCCGAGCGGAGGTATTCGACGGGGGTCGAATGGCTGCCGCCGCGCGTCACTTTGTAAAAACCGTCGGCATATCCGACCGGATCGGTCTGTTCGCCCCTGAAATAGGGACCGTACCAGTCGTAACACCACTCTTCGACGTTGCCGTGCATGTCGTACAGCCCGAAAGCATTGGGGGCGCTCTGCGCCACGGTCAGATCGACGGGGATGAACGGATGGTGCTCTTCCTGATTCTTCAGCACCCCTTTGGGAAGCCGGTCGCCGAAGGAGTAGTGCATGCAGGAGCCGGCCCGGCAGGCGTATTCCCATTCCGCTTCGGTCGGAAGCCTGTATGTGTGGCCCTCTTTCTCGGAGAGCCAGCGGCAGAACGCATCGGCCTGATGCCAGTCCACGAAGACTACGGCTTCGTCGTCTCCGCCCGAAAATCCCTGTTTGCCGCGCAGGGCGCGGTGCGAAGGATCGAACGCTTCGTATTGGGCATTGGTGATCTCGGTGACGGACATCCGGAACGGTCGGGAGATGACCACTTTGTGGATCGGTGCCTCGTCGTAGTCTGCGCCCGGCCCGCCGGAACCCATGTGGAACGAGCCGGCCGGGATTTCCGCGAACCGGATCGCGGGGGCGGACTCCCCGGCCGAACAAACGTTTCGGCCGAGGAGTAATAGCAGGGCGGTAAAAAGTGTTTTTCCGTTCATTGCAGAGGTGTTTTATTCGTTGTCCGCAGGTTCGGCGATCGTTATTTTCAATCGTGTGACGACTTTGCTTTCGCCTTCGAACGTGGCGTTCCGGGCGACGAATACGGCGTCGTATTCCCCAGCGGTTTCGTAAATATACGAATAATTGTCGGCTCGGGCATTCATGGCTTTGACCGGAATGCCGTAATTGGCGGTTCCCTCGTCGTCGATTTTCCCGGCGTATTCGTATTTATGTCCTGCTTCGCCCGAATAGAAGGTAATGTAATCGGGGTTGCCGCTGAAGTTGAAATACACCTCTTTGCCGGCTTCATAGACGTTGCCGCTGTCGGGAACGACCCCGAAAGAAACGTCTTCCAGCACCTCCCCGCAGGAGATCAGGCACAGCAGGAGAGTCGTAATAAACGTGATAATCAGATTCTTTTTCATCGTGTCGGTAATTAAGTCCTTTACCATAAGGGGTTCTGTTTGATCGAGAAGTTGGTCGCCAGTTCCTTGCTCGGGATCGGATACCAGTTGTGGCGGTACTCGGTGTAGTCGGCGATTCCGTCCGCATAGCTTTTGTTCGCGTGCCAGCGGGGATCGGCCACCTGCGCCCGGCGCTCCGTGGTCATGGCTTCGACGTAGAGTCCCCAGCGGATCAGATCCAGACGGCGCAGCCCTTCGAAGCAGAGTTCGCGTCCCCGTTCGTCGATGATGAGCCGGCGGAAATCCTCCTGCCCGAGACCTGCGACGGCCGCATAGCCGGGATTGGCCCTCTGGCGTACTTCGTTGATACATTCGTACGCCAGTGCCGTCGGACCTCCATAGGCTTCGTTTTCGGCTTCCGCCAGCATCAGCAGTACGTCCGAATAGCGAAGCACGGGGAAGTTGATCGGCGTGTAGTCCTTGTCCTTCGTGTCGGAAAGCTCGTATTCGCGGCGGAACTTGCCTGCGTTGCAGTAAACGTACTGTTTGTTGTTGAGGTTGCGCCACAGTTTCTCTCCGTTGCGGTAGTAGTACTCGCAGATGTTCCAGTCCCGGCGCACGTCGTTCGGGTCGTCGAACAGGTCGAACATTTTGAGCGTCACCGATACGTATCCGTAGCCGAATCCGTAGGCGTCGTTCTGGTTGTTGTAAACGCCGTTGTAGCTTCCGACGCAGCCGCCCGTGGTGTGGCCGTCCTGATTGTTGCCCTTGAATTCGATTTCCCAGATGCTTTCGCGGTAGGTGAGATCATAGATGTCCTTGCTGAGGTTGGTGAACACCTCTTTGTAGTCCGGATTCAGCGTATGGAGCCGGCTGCTGCGGACTTTGCGCGCCCAGTATGCGGCCTTTTCGAAAGCCTCCTTGCCTTTGTAGAGGGGGAAGCCGCCCATTTTCAGATAGACGCGGGCCAGAATGCCTTCGACGGTCGATTTCGAGATGCGCCCCGGACCGTTGAGCTGGTCGGCTGCTCTGACCTGTCCTACGACGTCCTCCATTTCGGTTACGATGAAGTCGAAAATCTCCGCGGCCGGGGTCGAAGGCATCTGAAGCGCCTCCATGTCGGTATCGCGGGTCGATTTGAGGCGTAAGGGCACATCGCCCCAAAGGCTCGATAGCGTGAAGAAATAGTAGGCGCGCAGGAATCGCACTTCGCCCATGTACTGGGCGATGAGTGTTTCGTCGATCGGCGAACCCTGTATGTATTCGAGGAACGAATTGGCCCGGTCGATCCCCGTGTAGAGATTCGCCCAGAGGTTGTTCAGCGTTGCGTTCGTATAGGTATAGTTGTTCAGAAACAGTTCCTGTTTGGTATAGTTGCGGTCGTAGTAGCTCAGGTCGTCCTGCAGGTTGAAGGCGTAGAACCAGTCCCGGCCGTAGAACGACAGGTCGGACAGCGGTGCGTAAACGCCGACCAGTGCTTTCTGAACGCTCTCCTCGTCCTTGTAGGAGGTTTCCGGCGACACGAAACCCGCGGTCTCGACGTCGAAGAAATTGCAGGAACCCAGCGTTATGCCTGCGATGAATATAAAAAGTAGTTTTTTCATGATCGTTGTTTTTAGAATACGACGTTGATTCCGAAGTTGTAGACGCGCGAGCGCGGGTAGGCCGACCAGTCGTATCCGGGAGTGAGCGCCGTATTTTTGGTCGAAACTTCGGGGTCGTAACCCGAATAGTCGCTCCATGTCACCAGATTCTGCGCCGAGAAGTAGACCCGCAGTTTCTGGACGAAGAATTTCTTGGTGATCTTGGAGGGCAGGGTATAGCCC
>JAJPZH010000151.1 GCA_021204515.1 Alistipes sp.
CGAATAACGCGATCCCCATCGGTATCCGGAACCCGAAGCGGAGTCTTGAACAGACATTAAACAAAAATACCTCGAAGCTGCGTATACCTCTAACTGTTTTATGGTCAAGCCGGGACAGTCGGTCGACATCCCGATACTGAAAGCCTTTGCCATGTGGGACCTCTACGCCGAATGGCTGGGTGAAACTGATCTCATGGGACTGACACCCGAACCGGTTCTGCTTTGGCAGGATCTGCCGGGTTTTATCACGAACGTCGGACTGATTCCGGGACAGCAGGCCGAAGAGGGTTCCATCGCCGTATCGACGGCCGACAAGGTAGGTAACGCCGTGATCGGCATCCGCATCGGCGGTGCAATCCGCTGGAGCTGGCATATCTGGGTGACACGCTACGATCCGGATGCGGAATTGGTGGCTTACGGCAAGATCTACACCTGGGACAATAACAGCGACGGTGTTGTAGATTATACTTTTATGGATCGCAACCTCGGAGCCACGATCGACAAGGCGATCATAGAAAATACTGCCGCTGACTCATTGGCCGCTTGCGGACTGCTGTACCAATGGGGGCGCAAGGATCCTTTCCCCGGAGACCACGACTTTCGCCGTTCCAACAGTACCGATTACAACTATTTCGAAAGCAAACCGATCTACGACGCTTCGGGAACGTTGCTTACCGAAGGAAGTGCCACTGGAGGTACGGGTATCCGCTCCATTAAGACGGATACGGATCTCACGCGGACGGGGCTCGCCAAATCCATTCTTGAACCGATGACCGTTCTGCTCGGCGCCGAAGGGTTCAGCGATTGGTATTGCAGCAGTAAACCCGCAGAAATCAAAAAATGCGACACGCTGTGGTGCGGCACACGGAGCAAAACGCCATTCGATCCCTGCCCCGAGGGGTGGCGAGTCCCAGCGAACAAGAATGACAAGTTCATCTGGAACGGGCTCGAAAACGCCACAACCGACTACTCGGCACTGGGAGTATTCCCCTATGCCGGATTCCGCTATCGGGCAGGCGGTGGCTGTCTGAAAAACTCAGGATTCGGAGCCAGTATCTGGTCGGGAACTCCACCGACCGGTATTGGCAATGCCTATGAACTCTCCATCTACATCTCACCTTCGGAAAAACAACCGATCATCAAATCCGACGTCAGTTGCCGCAGCGACGGACAATCAATACGCTGTGTAAAAGATGCATGACTATGAAAAAAACGTTTTTATTTTTCACATTGTTACTTCTTGCTAGCGTGATATGTAGCTCGTCATGCTCTTACCACAACGACGACAATCCCAACGAATATCCCGATCCCCAACCGGAGCCGGAACCCGAGCCGGAACCCCAACCCGATGTTAACGAAAAATACCTCGAAGCATCGTACACTCCCAACTGCTTTATGGTCAAGCCCGGCGAGTCGGTCGACATCCCGGTGCTGAAAGCCTATGCCATATGGGATCTCTATGCTGAATGGCTGGGCAAGAGCGATTTCACAGGGATGACACCCGAACCTGTTCTGCTCTGGCAGGATGCCCCCGGACTGATCACCAACGTCGGACTGATCCCGGGACAAACCGCCGAGGACGGTTCGATCGTCGTATCGACGGCCGACAAGGTAGGCAACGCCCTAATCGGCCTCCGCATCGGTGGCGAAATACGCTGGAGCTGGCATATCTGGGTGACACGCTACGATCCCAATGCGGAACTGGTGGCCTTCGGAAAGATCTACACATGGGACAACAACGGCGACGGGGTAACGGATTATACCTTCATGGACCGTAATCTCGGCGCCGTGATCGACAAAGCGCTCATCGAGAATACACCGGCCGACTCGCTGGCCGCCTGCGGACTGCTGTATCAATGGGGACGCAAGGATCCCTTCCCCGGCGACCGCATACTCCGCGGAACGAATCAGACCGACTACAACCGTTTCGATAGCAAACCCATCTACGACGCTGCAGGAACGCTGCTGACCGAGGGGTCGCAATCGGGAGGCACGGGTATCCGCACGATCAGAACCAGCGAAGACCTGACCCGGACGAACTTTGCAAAATCAATATTTTCGCCGATGCATTTCCTGTTAGCCGACAACTGGTTCCCCAGCGAGGAGCCCCTGAAAGTCGAAGCGTGCGACACGTTGTGGTGCGGTGCTCGGGGCAAAACGCCGTTCGATCCCTGTCCCGAAGGGTGGTGTGTCCCGGCGGACAAGAACGGACTGTTCGCATGGAACGGACTCGACAAGGCCACGACCGACTATTCGCCACTAGGGGTCTTTCCCTATGCCGGATTCCGTTACCGCGTCGGTGGCGGATGCCTGAAGAATTCGGGATTCAATACAGGTATCTGGACTCAGGATACCTACCAGCTCTCCATTTACATCATTCCCTACGACCAACGTCCCAGCATAAAAAGAGACAGGGGCTATCGCAGCGACGGATATTCCGTCCGCTGTGCTAAAGACGAATAACTCAACACACCTTTAATTTATAAAACGATGAAGAAATTGACTTTCCGGAGTTTGCTGGCCATTGCGGCCGCAGGCGTACTCTTTACCGCATGTAAAGACGAGAACGACGACGGCAATACGTCGAAGACGACCTATGAATTCTCGGTGAAGGCCGAAGACAACCCCATCAGCGCCCCGGCCGACGGCAAGACCTACACCATCCTGGTCACCTCAACCAAAACGGCTCAGGCCGGAACGAGCGCAGTAGCCTACGAAGTGGTCTCATCCCCCGAATGGGCTCCGGCCGAACTCGAACAGACGGCGCTGGTCATCACGGTCGCCAAGAACAGTTCGACCGAGGCCCGCGAACCGGGCAAAGTGATCCTCAAACAGGACGAAAGCGATAAGACGCTCGAAATCACGGTCAACCAGGCCGGATTCTCCAATTCGATGTCGCTCGAAGCCACCTACTCGACCGACCGCTGCAAAGTGCTCTTGATCGAGCCGGCGATCACAGGATTCGACCAGAACCCCGTCTATAAATGGACGGTGAAGGGCCCCAACGACGCGGAAGCTGCCGAAGCCGGAACCGATAAGACGCTTTCGTTCATCCAACTGGAAACGGGCGATTACACCGTCGAACTGACCGTCACCGACGACAGCGGTATCACCGAGACCAAGAGCGCCACCGTCACCGTCGCTACTGAAGCTACGGCCTATTCGCCCTATATTTCGGAGGTACTGGAATACAATCCCGCCGTCTTCGATACCCGAATTTCGTCAAGCGGTATTTCTCCGACAGATACGAAACAAGCGGCTCTCCGGACAGTTGCGGATAAAATTGTAGGCGTCGATTTCGCCGAACAGAATCAGTTTTCTGCCCAGCTCGGAACATTGGGCGGATATATCGTCTTCCGGTTTGATCACACGGTTATGAATGTTCCGGGCTATTGCGATTTCCGTATCGGCTCGGGAATCGGTTCGGGAGCGCGACCGACACCGGGCATCGTTTATGTCGCATTCGACAAGAACGGCAACGGCAAACCCGACGAGGATGAATGGTATGAACTGGCCGGCAGTGAATACGGCAAAACAACTACTCGGACAAATGTAAAGATTGTCTACAACCGCCCGGTATCATTCCCCACTGCAGTTAACGAAACCATAGAAAATTACTTATCCTGGACGATCAATGACAAAGAAACCGGTGGCATCGATTTGGATATGATGATGTTCATGTGGCAAGGAATGCCTCAATGGCCCTATTGGCTGCGCGAAGGGGACGAAGGCGCCACGATGACTTTCACGAATCTGATACAGCTTCCGACTACTCTCAATGTTTCGGGAGGAATGGTTATGGGTGCCACATTTTATCAATACGGTTATGCCTGCAACTCTAACCCGAGAAACGAAACTAAGTCCTCGTTCGATATTGATTGGGCAGTCGACAAAAACGGCAATAAAGTAAATTTGCCGGGTATTGATTTTGTTAAGGTACAAACAGGAGCTTTGCAATTAGCCGGTAATTTCGGAGTCAGTGGTACAATCATTAATAGCGCTATCGACCTGCATCTAAAAGAAGGTCAGACACCGATTTCATCAGAAGAGGCGATGAACGGTGAAAATAAATAGCCTGAAATGATCCATACGGCGGCGGGGCCTTTTAATCGCGGTGAACCATTGCAAACATTCCTGTAATTAAAAATCCCGCCGCCGTTTTTACATAGCTGCGAGAGCCGGAGTATTGGAGATTAGTAAAAGTTCTCTGCCATAGAACGATTTACATTCCGGTTTTCGCAGCTTTTTTCAATTTTCGAATGCTCATGAAAAAATTATTGCGTTTTTTGCTCGTGGCCACCGTGGCCCTGGCCACCGCCTGCACCACACAAATCGCCTCGCTGGAGGATTACACACTTTCGATCTACACGCCGTCCTATGCTTCGGGCTTCGAGATCGCCGGCGCCGAAGGAATGCAAAGCACCTTGCTGAAGACGAAGAGTCCATGGCAGGGAGCCGAAGGTACACAAACGACACTCTTCATCGCTCGCAACGGAGAAAAAGCTCCGGCAGGTTTCACCAGACAGGTCGTGGAAGCAGGAGCGAGGCGCATCGTCTGTATGTCTTCGACCTATGTGGCGATGCTCGATGCGCTGGGACAGGCAAACCGCATAGTCGGCGTTTCGGGTAAAGACTATATCACGAACGAATATGTAACGGCCCACCCCGAAGCCGTGGCCGACATCGGATTCGACGGAAATGTCGATTACGAACTGCTGCTGGCGCAGAAGCCCGATCTCGTATTGCTGTTCGGCATCAGCGGTGCCAGCGGGATGGAGCCAAAACTGCTGGAGATGGGAATCCCGTTCTGCTACATTGGCGAATATCTCGAGGAATCGCCGCTCGGCAAAGCCGAATGGCTGGTAGCCATATCGGAAATTACCGACAGCCGAGCGAAAGGGGAGACCGTGTTCGCACCGATTCCCGAACGATACGATACGCTGAAAGAAAAAGTCATGGCGGCGATTTCGGAAAATCCGAAAGTGATGATCAATACCCCTTATGCCGGTTCGTGGTTCATGGCATCGACCGAGAGCTATGTAGCCCGGCTGATCGCCGACGCCGGAGGGGATTATATTTACAAGAAGAACACATCGAACCGTTCGCTCCCCATCGACCTCGAAGAGGCGTATATGCTCACGGTACAGGCCGATATGTGGCTCAATGCGGGCAGTGCCGCGTCACTCGGGGAGTTGAAATCGCAGTTCCCGAAATTCGCAAACACCCGATGCGTAAGAAACGGTGCCGTTTACAACTGCAACAAACGGCTGAACGCCGCCGGAGGCAACGATTACTGGGAATCGGGCGTCGTCCGGCCCGATGTCGTGCTACACGACCTGATCGCAATCATGCACCCGGAGGTACTGGACGAAAACGACCGGGAATTACACTACTACCAACGCCTCGAATAATCAACGGTCGATACCGTCGCGCGAAAGGACGCCCTGCGTGTAATAGTGCTTCACATCACACATTTCAGTAACAAGGTCGGCCGCATCGATCAGTACCTGCGGTGCATAACGCCCCGTGATAACCACCTCGACAGCCGGATGACGGCTGCGCAGCACATCCAGCACGACAGCGGTCGAGAGCAGTCCGAAATGCAGGGCGATGGTCAGTTCGTCGAGGATCACCACATCGTATTCCCCGCTTCGGAGCAGGTCCGCACAACGGGCCCATCCTTTGCGTGCCGCTTCCGCATCGGCCGACTCGAAGTCTTTTCCGATAAAGCATCCGCGCCCCAGTTGCTCGATACGGATACGGCCGAATGCCGGGTCCGAGCCGTTGAACAGCCGTTCGATCTTCGTTTCATTGTATTTCATCGATTTGACGAACTGCCCGACATAGACGCCCTTCCCGGCGCACAACGCCCGCAGGGCCAGTCCGAATGCCGCCGTGGTCTTGCCTTTGCCGTTACCGGTGTAAACGTGTACATAGCCTTTAGTCTCCATTCCTAAAAATTGATTTGATTCCCCTCGGCGAACAGCGAATCGAGAAGCAGACAAAGTTCCGATACCAGTTCCTCTCCGTCCAGATCGCCGTTCAGGGTGAAGAATTTCCCCAGCGGAGTGCAGTACTGCACCGTGCTGACGGCCTCGCAGGACTCGGCACCGCAGATAATGACCGCATCGACATCGTCCTCATGCCGCAGCATGGCGTTGTAAAACGCCAACAGGTACCGCGGGGCGTTTATCGACGGAACAAGTACCATCGTTCCCGATGCGTCGAATTTGTCGGGCGAATTTATCACTTTCAGACCGTATCGGTCTGCAATCCTTCCGGCCGTTTCCGCCGAAACTCCGTATAATACGATATTCATAACCATTCAATTAAAAAAAGGCGCGGCCGGCTACTAATCTCTATGCAATGACTTGTTATGGCAGTAACGGGTCTTTGTTTGGCCGCGCCTTTTTGGGTTATCCGAAAATCAAAATCAAAAGCTGGGCCGCCAGCACCCGCAGGAACATCGACAGCGGATAGACCGTAGCATATCCCACCGAAGGTGCGTCGGACGTGGTCTGCTCGGTCGAATAGGCCAGTGCCGGCGGATTGGTCGAGGCGCCCGAAAGCACGCCGATCAGCGTATAGTAGGTGCGTTTGTAGCGATAGCGTCCGAAAATGCCCGCCAGCAGCAGCGGCACGACCGTGATCACGGCGCCGTAGGCGATCCAGACATATCCGC
>JAJPZH010000229.1 GCA_021204515.1 Alistipes sp.
GGTGATTTTCTGAATAAAAATACCAACCCCGATCAGGCGACCGACGAAATGCTCTCGTGGGACAACCTTTCGACGGGTTCGGCCTTCTCGCAGATGACCAAGAACGTCATCCCCTCCTTCCAGCTGGTCGGCGACAAGGAGTACGGCAGCGCCAACTATCAGGTCATCGAGGACCTCGCGGGCAACATCTTCGCCGGCTACACCGGAGTCATCAACACCAGCTTCACGGGCAACAATCTCTACAACGTCACGGGCAAGGATTGGTACAACACCATGTTCAACGACGCCTACACCCGCGTCGTCAGCGCATGGAACCAGCTCGATCCCCAGCGGGACGAATTTCCCGAAGTGGTCGCCCTCGCCGACATCGTGAAGGTCGCCGCGATGCACCGCGTAACCGATACCTACGGTCCCATTCCCTACCTCAACATCAGCAGCGGGGACATCAACAAGGCCTACGATTCGCAGCAGGCGGTTTATGAACGCTTCTTCGAGGAGCTGGACGCCGCCATCACGACGCTGACAGCGTTCTACGAAGCCCAGCCCAGCACCAAACTGCTGGAGGCTTACGACAACGTCTTTTCGGGCAACGTGAGCGGCTGGATCAAATTCGCCAATACGCTGCGTCTGCGTCTGGCGATGCGCGTGGTCTATGCCGACGAAACGCTGGCCCGGGAGCAGGCCGCTGCCGCCATCGGCAATTCGGTCGGACTGATGACCAGCGCCGCCGACCTCGCCGAGCTGCACAAGCCAGCCACCGGTTCGTGGGAATACCCGCTTTACATGATCCAGTACAGTTTCGACGACTCGCGCATCGGCGCCACGATCGAAGCCTACATGAACGGCTATCAGGACCCGCGCCGCAGCAAATACTTCGTGGCGACGGCCAAAGGCGAATACCACGGCGTACGCACCGGCATCACGCCGACTTCGTCCTATGCCGATTCGGAAGACCTTTCGCGCGTAAACTGCACCAACAACGACAACATTATGTGGATGACGCCCGCCGAAGCGTGGTTCCTGCGCGCCGAATACGAGCTGCGCTGGGGTTCCGAGTCGGACGCCGCGACCTATTACGCCGAAGGTATCCGCACCTCGTTCTCGACGCTCGGCGTCAGCGGAGCCGAAGACTACATCGCCGACAAGGAGCTGACGCCCGGCAGCTATACCGACATGGTCACCAGCGGAAACTCGAATCAGGACCCGCTCGCCTCGATTCCCGTATGCTGGCAAGCGGGCGGCGATTTCGAGACCCATCTCGAACAGATCATCACCCAGAAATATCTGGCCATGTTCCCCGAAGGACAGGAAGCTTGGTCGGAGTTCCGCCGTACGGGTTATCCGCGCATCCTGCCGGTCCTCGTCAACAACAGCGGAGGCAAGATCAGCACCTCCAAGCAGATCCGCCGTCTGAACTACCCTTCGACGGAGTACAGCACCAACGCCCAAGCCGTCGCCACGGCCACGAACACCCTCAACGGCGAGTCGTCGAACCCCACGGGCGACAACGGCGGCACGAACGTATGGTGGGACAAGAACCCGAGATTATAAACCCGAAAACCTGAACAACCATGAAAACAATAATAACGACCCTCGCAGTCTTATTTGCGGTATGCGCCGGGTTCACCGCGTGCGACACGGACGCCGAACCCCTGAACCTGCAGCCGGCCTACAAATACTCCGAAGAATATTACGCCAACCTGCGCGCCTACAAGGATACCTTCAAGGAACGCTCGATCTGCTTCGTGTGGTTCTCGGACTACGACCAGAGCTACTCGATGGCTTACCGTTTCGCCGGGCTTCCCGACAGCGTGGACATCTGTTCGCTCTGGGGCGGCTACCCCGACGAGGCAAAAAATCCGCTGGCCTACAAGGAGATGTGGGAAATGCGCAACAAGAAGGGCACCCGGCTGGTAATGCCCACGATCATCCGAATCATGGAGAACGACAACTTCGCCAATTTCGGACTCACGCGCGAAGACATGATCAACCAGACGACCACGATCGACCCCGACGGCGTCTATCCCGACTGGTGCGTGCTCTACGGCAACCATCTGCTGAACGACGTATGGGAGTACGGCATCGACGGTCTGGACCTCGACTACGAGCCGGAATCTTCGGACGAACGCAACTACGGAATCTACGGCGACCGCATGACCCTTTTCGTGAAGTATCTCGGCCAGTTCATCGGCCCGATGTCGCCCAACCCCGAAAAGCTGCTGATCGTGGACGGCCTCACCCCGCCCGCAGAGACGGAGCCTTACCTCGACTACTACGTGAAACAGAACTACGGCAGCAGCAGCGTCTCCTTCACCTCGACGTTCCCCTATGAGAAACAGGTCTTCACGGAGAACATCGGCGCTTACTGGCAGACCGGCGGCGGCATGGAGGCACAGGCGGCGGCCAAAGCTCCGGAAGGTCACTTCAAGGGCGGTTTCGGCGCATTCTTCTGCCTGCGCGACTACCACACTTCCGATTCGGGCGCCGACAAGGAGATACCCTACGGCCACCTGCGCCGTGCGATCCAGCTGCAGAATCCCGCCGTAACGAAATAACCTGAAACAGAACCTGAACCATGAAAAATATAACTAAATATATACTCGCGGCCACGGCGGCGCTCTCGTCGCTCGCAGCCTGTCAGGAGTTCGAAGACTTCGACAAGACCATCGACAGCGCCCCGGGACTGGTTTACGTCCAGACCGGCACGGAAAACCTCTATACGATCCGGGTCGTCCACAAGCCCACCGGCTCGACCGGCGAATTCTTCACCGAATTCCCCGTCCGCTGCAACACCACGCGCCATGCGGGCGTCAAGGCGACCTTCGTTTACGACGCTTCGCTGGTCGAAAGTTACAACGCCGAACACAACACCTCGTACGCGGCGCTGCCCGCCGAGTATCTGATGCTCGAAAACACGACGCTGACCGTGCCTGCAAACGCGACGGCCTCGGCCGATTCGGTCAAGGTGACGCTCACGGGCGACCTTTCGCAGCTGACCGAACGCAACTACTTGGCGCCGCTGCGCATCAAGGCCGAAGGCATCGACGCCAGCGAAGTCATGGGTGCGGTCTATGTGGCCGTAGCGACCGAGATCAACCTGATCCGCGCCATCGAGTCCACCGACGACATGGTCGGCTTTACCGCCACGGGCCGCAGCGCATGGACGGCCGATTGCGGCAATTACGCCAACCTGTTCGACGGCAATACCTCGACTTCGGTCGAGTTCTCGGAGCAGTCCGGCAATGTGCTCAATATCGACATGAAGGAGCCGCAGCTGGTGACCGGACTCTGTTTGGGATACGGTTCCATTCCTTCGGTGTCGATCGAATACAGCACCGACGGCGAAAACTTCTCGCAGGCCGGAACTCCCGTGTCGGGCGAATACGTGACGAGCGGTTCGCGGATGTACGCCGCGTTCTACGGGCATATCGAGGCCCGCTACCTGCGGCTGACCATCGATTTTTCGAGCAGCTGGAGCAAAACCCTCTCCGAGATCGACATCTACAAGATCGACAGCGAAGACCCGACCGTGTACGCCGTGACCGGCACCGACAACCTCATCACGGGCAAAGTCACGCACCGGCAGACCGGTTCGACCAGCGACATCGACGCTTCGTTCGGCGTATATGCGACGGTAGCTTCGACGAGCGGCTATACGGTATCGATCGCAGCCGACAACTCGCTGGTTGCGGCCTACAACACGGCCCACGGCACTTCCTACGCCGCACTGCCCGCCGAATACCTGCAACTGGACAACAGTACGCTGACGATCGCATCGGGAGCCTATAAATCCGAAGGCGAAGTAACGGTTTCGCTCAAGGGCGATCTGACGCAGCTGAGCGACCTCAACGGCTACCTCGCACCGCTGAAACTCTCCTCTTCGGGCGCAGGCACCAGTGCCGGCCGCGGTGTGGTTTATCTGGCCGTAAAGGTCGAGCAGAACAAGATCCGCCCCATCACGTCGGCAGACGACATGGTCGGATTCCCCGCCGCAGGCCGCACAGCATGGACCGCCGACTATTCGGGCTACGCCAACATGTTCGACGGCAACACCTCGACGCGGGTCGATTTCACCAACCAGAACGACAACGTGGTGACTATCGACATGAAATCGACGCATATGGTGACCGGCATCGACCTCAACAGCGCCGGCTTCTCGTCGGTATCGTTCGAGTACAGCACCGACGGCCAAAACTTCCTGACGGCCGGCACCCCCGCATCGAACGAATACGTGACGTCGGGTTCCGACCGCTATATCGCCTTCTACGACTACCTCGAAGCCCGCTACCTGCGACTGACCATCAGTTTCTCAAGCAGTTGGAGCAAGTACATCAGCGAATTCAACATCTATGAGATCGAGAGCGACGAGCCCACTGTTTACGCCATGTGCGGCAGCGACAACGTGCTTACGGGCGCCGTAGCCCACACGCCGGGCGGCTCGTTCAACGGACTCAACGCGGCGTTCAACGTCTACTGCACGGTATCTTCGGCAAGCGGATATTCGGTATCGGCGACGGCCGACAACTCGCTGATCGCGGCTTACAATTCGGCCAACGGCACCTCCTACGCCGCGCTTCCGGACGGACTCCTGCTGTTAGAGAACAATCCCTGCACCATCGGCCCGAACAACAACAAGTCCGACGGCCAGATCAAAGCCTCGCTCACGGGCGACCTGACGGGCCTGACCAACGCCAAGGGCTATCTCGTGCCGCTGAAACTCTCGGCGCAGGATGCCGTAACCAGCAGCAGCCGCGGCGTGGTCTACCTCGTCATCACCCCGTCGGAAGAGCTTTTCCGCAAGAACTTCACCGAGGCCGACATCACGGGCGCGCTCGTGGCCGACCGCTCGGGCTGGAGCATCACCGGAGGCGATCCCCACAGCGGAAGCTGGCCGGAGATAATCGACGACAGCACGGAAACCTACATGCGTCCGTGGGGAAGTCCCATCATGTTTACAATTACCTTCGACAAGGAATACGAGATGACAGGTCTCCGCATCACGGCACGTACGGACAACAGCTCCTACCAGAACTACCAGCCCACCGAGATCGTGATCGAATACAGTCTCGACGGTGAAATTTACACCGAACTCGGCACGGCGAGCAACGCCGACGGCAGTCTGGTCAAAAACATTCCCTCGTCCTATGTCGCCCTCTACGGAGCGCAGAAGATGAAGTACATCCGTATCACGGCATCGTACAGCGCAAACATGGGCGTCGGTGATTTCAACATTTACGCAAAATAAACCTAAACAGAGCTATGAAATTCAATCATATTTTTTCCGGATTGGCGCTCTCCGCGGCCGTGCTGACCGCCGGATGCCAGAAATCGCTGGAATATTCCGACGTGGTCTATTTCACGGGTACCGAGAATTCGAACATTACCAACATGTACGTAGACGGTCCTTCGTCCATGGGCGTCACCGTCACCTCCTCGTGCAAGATGGCGGCCGACGTGCAGGTTTCGCTGGCGGTCGACGCGACGGCCGTCGATGCCTACAACGCCCTGCACGGCACGGACTATCAGATGCTGCCGGCGGGCAGCTACCGGCTCTCCGACGACGCCGTAACCATCGCCGAAGGCACCAACGTCTCGACGACCTCGTCGTTCGAAATCGTCTCCATGGACGATTTCGACGAAGGCTCACACTACTGCGTACCGCTGAAGATCACGGGCACGTCGAACGGCATGGGCGTTCTGGAAGCGTCGAGAACGCAGTATATCTTCATCAGCCAGATCACCACCACGCGCGGCATCGACCTGCAGGACCGCTGGTATATAACCATGGAAGACATGGTGGGTGACCCGACGCTGAACGATCTTCCGGCATGTACCATGGAGATCCGCATGTATGCCAACGGGTGGCGCACCTCCGGACACATGATCTCGTCGCTGATCGGCGTCGAAGAGAACTTCCTGCTGCGCGTCGGCGACGAGAGCATCAAGAATCCCGCGCAGCTGCAGCTGGCCGGACGCGGAACGTCGATCATGGCTCCGAACGCCCTCAGTCTGGGACGCTGGTACCACATCGCCGTCGTGGACAACGGCTCCGAAATGACGCTCTACATCGACGGCAACGCCGAAGTCACGGCCGACACGTCGAGCAGCAAGGACATCAACCTCGGATTCTACTACAACAGTCCGTTCGCTATCGGCATGTCCGCCGCCGACGTCCGCTACTTCAACGGCTATGTCAGCGAAGCCCGGGTATGGAAACGCGCCCTGACGCCCACCGAACTGAAGAACAACCAGTGTTATGTCGATCCGGCCACTGCCGAAGGACTCATCGGCTACTGGCGTCTGGATCAGGTCGAAGACGACGGCAGAACGTTTACAGACCTCTCCGGCAACGGATACCACGGCAAGGCTTCGTCGAATCCCGTCTGGACCGACGAAATCAAATGCCCCGTCGTAGACTGATCTGAATGAATCAAAGGGTCGGGGGGGGGGGGGGGGGGGGGGGGCCCCCCCCCCCCCAAAAAAAAAAAAAAAAAAAAAAAAACTACACTCACAAGCTCGGCCCGCCGACACAATATATCAGGCCGGTCACCCCCCCCC
>JAJPZH010000095.1 GCA_021204515.1 Alistipes sp.
GCATGCGCGTCCCCGACTCTTCGAGGTGCTGGCGAATCTCGGGCAGCGACTCCACGGCCGCACGGCGGCCGTTCTCAGGGTCGTTTCCGGCCCCCAATCCCTCTGCGCCGAGACGTATCTTCAACTCCACGGGACTTTTGTCCAGCGCCTGCTGGTCGGTGTTGCAAACCAGAAACGTCACACCCCGGATACCCAGATTCCACATATGGTTCACGGCATTGCCGCCGGCTCCGCCGACGCCCACCACCATAATAATCGAACCGTCCGTCTTCGGGGCTTTGATCTCCGACATCAATTCGTCTGTCATATCTCTAACTCCTTTCTCCTCATTCTTAACTATAAATCATTCTCGCAGCCGGCTTCCCGGCCTCACTCCGCGGCATCCGCGGAACCCGCCGCCCGGCTTCCCGTCTGCAATTCCCGGCATCCGCCGCCCGAATTTCCCTCGGCAGTCCGCCATATCTACAGAAACCGTTTCCCGTCCGAAACAGGTGTAAACCGCGGCCGAATCGCCGGACCACCGTCCTCAGACCGCCGCCTCCGCCGGACGGACACCTTCCACGGACTGCCGCCACAAGAACGAAATCCATGCCGCAAACGTCGCCGGAAGGGCCGCCGCATACGACCGGAAACGGGGATGCGGCCAATATCCCTTAAATTTCTTCGTCCTCGGCCGCCGTGAAACTCTTGTTGATCTTATCGAAGGTCTTCTGAAAAATCGAGCTCCAGTCGCGCTTGCGCTTGGGTTCGATCACCGGAGACTCCTCACGATCCGCCGGGGCGGCATCTTCCGCCGCCGGAGCCGCGGGCGCAGCGCCCTGCACGGGCGGCTGGAAACGCGGCGTACGGCGGAACTCAGGAGCGGGCTGCGGCTGCGGGGGCCGGAAACCCTGCTGTTCCACAGGCCGGGCCGCGGGCCGCTCTACGAATGCGCAGGCGCCCTGCTCGGCACCTTTCAGCAGGATGCCGACCGCCGTGGCGTAAGCCGGGTCGGCGGCCTTCTCCTTCGACTCCTCGGCGATGCCGATCTCGGCCGATGCCACGCGCACATCCATACCCGTCACCCGGCGGAACAGTTCGTCGAGGTCCTTCAGCTTGGCCGAACCGCCCGTCAGGACGATTCCGTAAGCCAACTTGCCGATATATCCCGAATCCTTGATCTCCTGCAGTACGAACTCCGCGATATCCGTGGCGCGGGCTTCGATCACCGTAGCCAGATTGCGCAGCAGAATATCCTTCGCTTCGCGGGCCGTGCGGCCGTTCACCCGGATCAGCTTGTCTTCGGGCGCCAGCTCGGCCACGGCCGAACCGTATTTCTGTTTGAGACTTTCCACATGCTTTTCGGGCACGCTCATCGTGCGGATGTCGCGGTTGATCGCCGTCGCTCCCATCGGAATCGTGACGATATAACGCACCACGTTGCGGTAATACACCGCCACGTCGGTCACGCCGCCGCCGATGTCCACCACGGCCACGCCCTCCTCCTTCTCATCGGGCAGCAGCACCGCCTCGGCCGTGGCTACGGCGTTCGACGTTACGCTCAGCATCTTGATCCCCAAGCGTTTGAGGGCCATGTCGAGCCGCTGCATCGGAGTTTTCAGACAGAGGATAAAATTGAACGTGGACGACAGTTTCTTGCCGAACGAACCCACGGGATTCTTCACCTCCTGATTGTCGTCCACCACATAGTTCTGGGGCACGCGCTCCATGATGGTCTCGTCGTCGGGCGCCTGCACGTTGCGCATGCGGTCGAACAGCGCATCGACGTCCTTCTGATTGACACCGTTCTGCGGATCGTAGACGAAGACATGGTCCGTATGCCGTGCACAGCGCACGAAGTCGCCCGAGATACCGGCATAAGCCTCGGTGATGCGGATTCCCAACTGCTCCTCGGCCTCCGACACGGCTTCGCGGATGGCGCGGCTCACCAGTTCGATATTCTCAATCTTGCCCGCATTGACCCCCTCGACGGGTTTCGACACGATGCACACCACATCGAGCCGTTCTTCGGCGTTCTTCTCGCCGACAGCCACCACGACGTTCGACGAACCCAGATCGACGGCAACGGTATAATTCTTTCTTTCCACGGTATAATCCTTTTATTTCTTGCAAACCACCTGATCGTTGTATCTGATATCTATCGTCCGGTACTCTCCCCAGCCGATGTTCATAAGACCGCTGCGGTAGAAACGCAGCAATTTGTCGAATTTGCGTTCCACCTGCTCGATACGTCCGAAGACGATGGTATGGCGGCCGCTCCGGGGCACCAGCTCCACCTCTAAAGCTCCGCTGGGGGTCGTATGCGCCGCAATCTGCACCACCTCCGACCTCCAGAAATCATCATCTTCGATGAACTCTACAAAGGTAAGCAGTTTCATGAAATCTTCGTAGCTTTTCTCCAACTTTTTTTGTTTCAGCCTTTCGGCCTCCTGCCGCTGCGCAATGCGGTCTATTCCCTCCTGCACCAGACGCGCTTCATAACGGTATTTGCGGCGCAGTTCCGCCTTGCGGGCGCGCAGTTCTTCGACGCGGGCATCGAACGCCGCGGAGCTTTCCATCCGCCACCACTGCTTCTTGATGCGCATGCGGCGCAGCGCCGAAATATTGCGGTCGTTCTGCAGCTCCCGCCGGAAAAAAGGGTATTTCTCACGCTCCAGCTCCGCGATCCGCCTGTCGATCTTCTCCCGTTCGAGGTCGATATGCCCGCGCACGGACCCGACGAACGACGCGGGAAACGGCGGACGGTAAGCCCCCGTCACCACCGGCACGTAGAGCGACGAGGCGCGAGGCGCGGCGAAGACATAGCCTTCGGGCGTGACGTACGAATCCACGCCGTCGGTCAGCAGCCGCAGCAGGGGCCTGCGCTGGCTGATGTCGATATGCAGCACGCCGCCGTAAGTCACATAGGCGTCCACCCGCTCCACGAATCCGTTTTTGGCGATCAGGGCCTCGATGGCCGCCAGCTCTACCGCATCAACTGCCGTGCCGTTCGTCTTGATCCCGCTGTGCGCGATCCACTCGCGCACCATGCGCCCCGACACCAGATAGCCCATCGACGAGCTGTCCACCACCTCGATCTCGACCCGCCCGACCTTCTTCCCGGCACGCAGCTTCCCCGCCGTCGTCCCCGCATAAACGATATATGCGGCCACGGCGCCCCACAAAAGCGTGAGCAGTGCGTATCGGAGGTATTTTTTCAAAATCGGTTTTATTCTCTAATTATCCGTCGTTTCGTCTTCTGCGGTTTTTACATCCGGCCCGGAATCTGCAGTTTCAGTCCGCCCGAAAACACCCGGTCCGAACCCGTACCGCGGATTTCCGGCGTTCCTCATCACCCGGAATCCCCCGGCCGGCGTTTTTAGCCGGATCGTCCCCGCTGGTTTTTCGTTCCCGCCTGCCGCGGTTTTCATTCCGTGCGCATGCTGCGGATTTCTGCCGGGCTGTCCCCCGCTGGCTTTCCGTTCCCGTGTGCCGACCTGCGGTTTCTAACCTGCTTCCTTCCTGATTTTCCGTTCCCGCCTGCGTGCTGCGGCCCTTCGCCGCACCATCGTTCGGATTTTCCGACCTCGCAGACAGGCGCCCCGGCCGCCGGTTCCCCGGCTAACTCTTCGCTCTCAGTCTCTCCGCGATCGCCCCGCAGCAGGCGTCGATGTTGCCCGCGCCGAAGCTCACCACCACGTCCGTGTCCATCGCCGCCACCGTATCGGCCAGCGCCGCCCGCTCCACGATGCGGCACGGCACCGTCACGCCTTGGGCGATGATCTCCGACGTCACGCCCTCGATCGGCTCCTCGCGCGCCGGGTAGATCGGCAGCAGCACCACGTCGTCGGCATGCGACAGCGCCTCGGCGAACTCCCGGTAGAGGTCGCGGGTCCGCGTGTAGAGATGCGGCTGGAACAGCGCCGTGATGCGCCGCCCCGGAAACATTTTGCGCACCGACATCAGCGTCGCCGCCAGCTCGCGCGGATGGTGGGCGTAGTCGTCCATGTAAACCTGCTTCGGCGTATTGACATAGAATTCGAAGCGCCGCTTCACGCCCGCAAACGACGCCAGCGCCTCCCTCAGCCGTTCCGCATCGAGCGCCGCGCCTTCGGCCTGCGTCGCGCACCATACCGACGCCGCGGCCGCCACCGAATTCTCGATATTGACCCATCCCGGAACGCCGAGCGTACACCCCTCGATCGCGCCGCCGGGCGTCACGATGTCGTAACGGTAATGCCCGCCTTCGAGCAGCTGCACGTTGCGCGCGTAAAAGTCGCACGGCACGTCGTACGAATAGCGGTAAACGGTGATCTGCGGATTGTCCAGCACGATATCCACCCCCTCTTTGATGATGAGATAGCCGCCCGGCCTGATCTGCCGCACGAACTGCGAAAAAGCCTCCTTCACCGCCTCGTGCGTGCCGTAAATATCGAGGTGGTCGGCATCGGCCGACGTAATCACCGCCACGTCGGGATACAACCGCAGGAACGAACGGTCGAACTCGTCGGCCTCGACCGCCAGCCGCGCCCCCGCGCCCAGCACCAGATTGCCGCCGAAATTCTTCGATATTCCGCCCAGAAAAGCGCTTCCTCCGCCCGTCACGCCGCGGTTGAGCCACGCCACGAGCGTCGAGGTCGTGGTCTTGCCGTGCGTCCCCGCCACGGCCATCACATACTTGCCCTCGGCGAGATGTCCCAGCATCTGCGAACGCTTCTCGACGCAGAACCCGTGGCTCACGAAATATTGATACTCCCCGTGCTCCTGCGGCACGGCCGGGGTATACACCACCATCGTCGCCGCCGGGTCGAGGAACTCCGCGGGAATCCGCCGCACGTCGTCCTCGAAATGGATCGCAGCGCCTTCGGCCGCCAGTTCGTCCGTCAGGTGCGAGGGAGTGCGGTCGTAACCGGCCACCCGCTTGCCTTCATGCAGGAAATAACGCGCCAAGGCGCTCATGCCGATACCGCCGATTCCCAGAAAATAGATATTTTGAAACTCCATCCGATTAAATTTTATCGTTCTCCGCACCGTTCCTCTCTTCCGCACGGCCCGCCGCCGCGCCCTGCGCCGCGCGGCAGAAACACCCGCCGCATGGCGCAAGGGGAAACACCGGAAGCGGCGCTATTTCATTACCTTTTCGATTTCATCCACGATCCGCTCCGCCGCATCGGGTCGGGCCAGTTTTTCGAGGTTTTCGCTCATCGTCCGCAAAGCCTCCTTGTCCGAGAGCAATTCCATCGCCCGCTTCATGGCCGCCGTACGGGCCTCGGCATCGGGCACCACGACCGCCGCGCCCTTGGCTTCCAGCGCCTTGGCATTCTTGGTCTGGTGATCCTCGGCCACATTGGGCGAGGGCACGAACAGCACGGGCTTCGCCACCAGACACAACTCCGAGACGGTCCCCGCCCCGCTGCGCGAGAGGACCAGATCGGCCGCCGCATAGGCATAGTCCATACGGTCGATGAAAGCCCCCTGCCAGATATTCGCAGCCGGATGCGCCGCCAGAAACGCCTGCATCTCGCGCTCGTAATACTTGCCCGTCTGCCAGATCACCTGCACGGGAGCGTCCGCGCCTTCGAGCGCGAGTATCCACGCCTTCATCATCTCGTTCAGCGACCGCGTTCCGAGCGACCCGCCCACGACCAGCACCACCGGAAGATCGGGCGTAAAGCCGTAATATTCCAACGCTTCGCCCCGGTCGGCCCCCTCCTTCGAGAAACGGCCCCGCAGGGGATTGCCCGTCATCGTGATCCTGTCGGCCGGAAAAAACCGCTCCATCCCCTCATAGGCGACGCAGATGCGCTTGGCGCGCTTGGCCAGAATCTTGTTGGTCAGCCCGGCATAGGAGTTCTGCTCCTGAATCACCGTCGGCACGCCCAGCCGCTGCGCGGCCCACAGCACCGGGGCGCTGGCATAGCCGCCGAATCCCACGACCGCATCGGCCCCGAATTCACGAATGGTCTTCTTAGCCATCGAGACGCTTTTCAGCACCTTGAACGGCACCGCGAGGTTGTGCCAGTCCATGCGCCGCTGCAGGCCCGCTATGGGCAGTCCCACGATGCGGTAACCCAGCGCCGGCACCTTCTCCATCTCCATCTTGCCCTCGGCGCCCACGAAGAGAATCTCGACCCCGTCGCCGAACCGCCGTTTCAACGCCTCCGCAACAGCCACGGCCGGATAGATATGTCCGCCCGTTCCGCCGCCCGAAAGAATGATACGCTTCATTGTATTATTTTTTAATTCTTCATTTTCAATCGTTCTCCGTCCCAGCGACCGCATTACCGCCCCCAGTTTCCCCGGTCCAGCGACCGGTAGTTGATCGCTTCGGCCACATCGGCCGCCGCAATGGTTTCGCGTCCGGCCAGATCGGCGATCGTGCGGGCCACTTTCAGGATGCGGTCGTAAGCCCGCGCCGAGAGCGACAGCCGCTCCATCGCCCGTTCCAGCAGCGCCGCCGAAGCGGCATCCGGACGGCAGTATTCGCGCAGCATCGCCGCGTTCATCATGGCGTTGGTATGCACGCCCTCCCCCCCCGCGAAGCGCGCCGCCTGCACCTCCCGCACC
>JAJPZH010000064.1 GCA_021204515.1 Alistipes sp.
ATTACGGAGCAACGAACGAGAGCGCAAAAGTTGAAGGAGAGTTGTTCCTTAACATGATTGCAGATATTTTATTAGACCCAGAAATCAATCGTGTCATCGTTTACGATTTCGACCGGTTCAGTCGTAATTCCGTTGCAGGAATCACAACAAAAGCAAAATTGAAGAAAAGCGGAATCATCGTATCATCCATCAATCAGCCCATTGACCAAAATAATTTTTTAGCCGATGCGATAGAAAATATCTTGATTATCCTTGCAGACATCGACAACGCCATGCGACGCCACAAATGCGGAGAGGGAATGAAATCTTGCATTGAACGCGGAGAGTGGTATAGTAAACCTCCTATGGGCTACGATAGCCGCAAAGTAGGCAAAACCCACATCATTACAGTCAATTCAACAGGTGAATTATTACGGCAGGCGTTTCTATGGAAAGCCAATGAAAACCTATCCAATGTAGAGATATTACGCAGATTGGAAGCCCGGGGACTGAAATTATATAAACAAAGACTTACCGAGATTTTCCGCAATGTCTTTTATTGCGGGAAAATTCAACACCAATATTTAGGCAACAAAATTATAGACAGAAAGCAGGAAAAGTTAATTTCCAAAGCCATATTCGATAAGGTGCAGGAGAATTTGGCAGGCAATCACGACCATTACGAACAACGCCAAATAACGCCCGAATTTCCACTCAAGAGGCATGTCCTATGCACAGAGCATCACAAGCCTTTCACGGGATATACAGCATCCAAGACTAAGAAAGGCTATTACAAATGCAATGTCAAAGGATGCGGCACGAATATAGCCGCCGAAGTCCTGCATGAGAAATATTCCGCCTTGCTTTCATGGTACATTGTTCCAGAGGAATTGAAGGCTATTTTGGAGAAAGTGATCCAGCGCAAATTCAAAATAAAGAATGAAAAGGCATACCAAGAAAAAGAGGTATTATCCAAACGAATCAAGGAAATAGAAACCAAGATTAAAAACCTGCGAAAAAAATTTGCTTTCGACGATATAGACAAAGATACTTTCAACGTCGCTTTGGAGGAATTAGAGGGGCAAAAGAAGATTTTGGAGAAGGAGTTGAAAATGGTCGAAGGAGATTTATCGAACTTGGGCGAATACGCCGCCACCGTAATCGCAACATCTTGTAAATTAGCCGAATTATGGAAAAAGTTTGATTTCGGACTATGCCAAAAGATACAAAAATTAGTGCATCCACAGGGAATCGAATGGGACAAGGAAAAAGGCTGTTATCGAACCCTTGGAGAGAACACGGTCTTTGAAATATTCCGCACAATATCAGCCGATTACAGAGAAACAGGGAAACAAAAAACGGACAACCCTTTCGAATTGTCCGCTTTGGTAGCGGGAGGAGGACTCGAACCTCCGACCTTCGGGTTATGAGCCCGACGAGCTGCCAACTGCTCCATCCCGCGATATATCTTCAGTGATGTGCTATCGCTTTTGCGTGTGCAAAGATAAGACAAAAATTCGGATTTTACAAATTTTTCCGAGCACAATACGGCATTTACGATCTATCGTGCTATTTATCAGCCGCCAATAATTATTTTTTCGATCCTCGGCATCCAGCACAACCCGACATTTTCCCTGTATCCTGCATCCGAATCTACCGGTCCAAAGCCCCGAACGCCGGGCTTCAATCCTCGAATTCCCGGAACATCGTCGTACTGAGGTACTTTTCGGCACGGTCGGGAAATACAACGACGATATTCCCCGATTCGATACGCGCCGCAGTACGTACGGCGGCCAGCATGGCGGCGCCGCTGCTCATCCCGGCGAAGATACCCTCGGCGGAGATGATCCTGCGGGCCATGTCGATCGCCTCCTCGCTCTCGACCAGTTCCTGCACGTCGATCTTCGAGGGGTCGTAAATGTCGGGCACGATCGCCTCCTCCATATTCTTGAGGCCCTGAATATAGTGCCCCTTGGTCGGCTGGGCGCAAACCACCTTGATCGCCGGATTCATCACTTTCAGAAAGCGCGACAGCCCCATAAGGGTTCCCGAGGTTCCGATCGAGCAGACCAGATAGTCGATCTGTCCGCCCGTCTGCTGCCAGATCTCCAGCGCCGTGTTTTCGTAATGCGCCAAGTAATTGGCGGCATTGGCGAACTGGTCGGGCATAAAATATTTGTCGGGATTCTCCGCGACGAGTTTGCGGGCCAGACGGATCGCGCCGTCGGTACCTTCGGCGGCAGGCGTCAGACGCACCGTGCCGCCGTAAGCGCGGATGATCTTGCGGCGTTCGATCGACACGGCCTCGCTCATCACGATCTCCACGGGATAGCCTTTGACGATACCGACGATAGCCAGTCCGATACCGGTATTCCCCGACGTGGGTTCGATGATCGTCTTTCCTTTGGTCAGGCGGCCTTCGCGCTCGGCGGTTTCGATCATTTTGACCGCAATGCGGTCCTTGATGCTGCCCGTCGGGTTGAACCCTTCGAGCTTTGCGAATATCTTCACGTTCGGATTGGGCGACAACGCATTGATCCGAACCATCGGCGTCGAACCGATAGTATCCAAAATCGTTTTCTTTGCTTTCATCTTATACTCACTAACCTAACTTAACCTATTTCAAACCGGCGGCAACGATCTCCGCCAAATCGCGCACCTCACCCCTCGTGCCGCGGCCGATGGCCTTCTTGCAGAGCGGGCAGGCCGTCACGATCACCTCGGCGCCCGTGGCCTCCAGCTCTTCGGCCACCGCCTGCGCAAGACGCACCTGCTGACCGTCGGAAATGGCCGTATTGGCGACCGAAGAGCCGCAGCAAGGTGCATTCTCACGGCTTTCGGACGGTTCGAGCAGTTCGCCCACCGCTTCGATCACGGCGCGCGGCTCGTCGTAAATACCGCTCCCGCGCCCCAGTTCGCAGGGATCGTGGTAGGTGAAGCGCGTCGAGCCGTGCGCGACATCCAGCCGCCCTGTCCGGATCAAGCGCAGGATATATTCCGAATGATGCAGCACTTCGATTCCGGCCAGTTCATAATCCTCGCGGAAAACTTTCAGACAGATCGGACACGAGGTCACGAGCGTCGTGATGCCGTGTTTGCGGAACAGATCGGTATTGTACCGCATCATCCTGCGCGCCGAATCGGTCTCGCCGGCCAGCTTCAGCGGACGGCCGCAGCAGACGCCGCCTTCGCGGTCGGCCCACCACACCTCTTCGCCAGCCGCGCGGAACACCTTGTCCATCGCCGACATCGTACGGGGCGTCAGCAGGGTCATGCACCCCGCGAAATACCCCACCTTGCCCTCTCCCGAAGAGCGGTCCAGCCCTTTGAAATAGTCGTAGCGCTTCTCGTCGGGCACGTTGCGCATCGTATCGCGCGAGTTGAGCCGCAGCGTATTGAGGTCTATGTCCACGGGGCACTTCTCGGCGCAGCGTCCGCACATCAGGCAGTTGTCGGCCGTCGCCAGCCGCAGCATCCGGTAACGGCGGTCGCGCAGAAAGTAGACCGACTGCACGTCGTTGATTCCCAGCACGCTCTGCAACTGACACGGATCGATGCAGATGCCGCAGCGCGAGCAGGCTTCGACCTGAAAATGATCGAACGAACCCTCCTTCTCGGTCGAGCGGAGTTCGTAATGCCGCAGGAAGATCAGAGGAATTTCGGTAAAGATATGCATATATCGCGAGAACGGCAACGCCACGAAGAAAATTCCGAGGCATGCGGAGTAGATCCACCATGCCGCGCTTTCGAGATTCATCAGCGCGAGTGTGCTGACGTGCTCCGACATCCACGCGCCGAACGCTCCCGTCAGAAATCCTCCTCCGCCGTAAAGGGCGCAGGTCGTGCTCTCGGCGATCAGGCGTACCGGGAAGATGAACCACAACGCCGAGAGGGCCACGCGGTCGCCCAGCACGTGTTTGGTCGTACGCCGCATGCCCATCGCCCGCGAATAAACGCGCTTGCCCCAAGCCAGCGCCACGCCCGAAAGGACGAACAGCAGCAGCAGGTCCATCAGGAAATCGAACACGGGCTTATGTTCCAGCCCCGTAGCGAAATATTTGAAAAAGACGTGTCCCTGCAACGGCACATAACGGAATCCGAGGTAGGCGATGGTCTCGATCCACCCCACGGCGATCAGCAGAAACCAGCCGAAAGCCAGACTCATGTGCATATAGCCCAGCAGCGGATTGACCTTGAAGATGCGGCGGTGCAGCAGCGATTCGCTGACGACCTCCCGCACGGCCGCCAGCGTGCGGCGCGTCGGCAATCCGAACAGAATCCGTTTCTTGTCGGCGCAGGGCAGCAGATAAAGCCACGAACCCCACTTCCAGAGCAGGACGACGAGCATTACGGCCGCGCCGACCATGAACGGTATGCAGAATGGTGCGAAAAAAGTCATCGTCAGAAGTCTCCCAGTTTACGTTTGATAAGCATCACCACGCCGCGCGTGTTGATGCCGCGGGGGCACACCAGCCGGCATTTGCCGCAGAGCATGCACTTGTTCATCTCCTCGTAAGCCCCCTGATATTCGCCGCGGCGGACAAGGGTGTGGACCTTGCGGAAATTGAATTCCGTGAGGTTTCCGGCCGTGCAGACCGCCGTGCAGGCCCCGCATCCGATGCAGGCCTGCAGCTCCGGCATTTCGTGCAGGATCTCGTCGCTCTTGCGCAGATTGTTGCGGTCGATGTCGATCGCCCGTGGCTTGGAGATGGTATATCCGAAATTGATCGCCGCCATACGCTATGCCCCCAGATATCGGGCCGCGGCGTCGGCAGCGGCCGTTCCTTCATTCAACGATTCGCCGATATTCTTCGGAGCCGTGACGGTACCGGCGTAAAAAATGCCCTCCACGTTGCTCTTCACATTGCCCAAGAACATGTCGCGCGGCGCCATGAAGCCGCTCGGTGCCCGGTTCAGCCCGGCGCCTTCGGCCAGCGCGGCATTATCGTCGTTGGCGCGCATGCCGACGATCAGAATCAGCATATCGACGCTCATACGCAGCGGACGTCCCGTCAGCGTATCCTCGGCCTTGATCTGCACGCGGCCGTCGATCGTCGGGCTGGCTTCCGAAATACGTCCCCGGATAAAGTGGATATTATATTTCTGCTGCGCCTCGCGGTACATCTCTTCGTATCCGGGACCGAACATGCGGATATCCATGTAGAAATTGAAGACGTCGGCATCGGGAAACAGCTGTTTCATCTCCATCGCCTGCTTCACGCCCGTAATACAGCACACCTTCGAGCAGTGCTGCTGGCAGACCTTTTCATCGCGCGAACCCACGCAGTGCAGGAAAGCGATGCGCTTGGGACGCGAGCCGTCGGCCTTGGCCACACGGCCTTCGTTGAGCATCCGCTCGATGTCCACCGTCGTAAAGACGTTGTCGTAGATGCCGTAGCCGTACTCCTCCTTGATCGACGCATCGAACAGCGTAAATCCGGAGCACACCACCACCGAGTCGCACGCGAGCGTACGCCCGTCGGACAGCCGCACGCCTTCGCGGGTAAACCCGGCGGCTTCGGTCTGCATCAGTACCTCGATACCGCGTTCCGCAATGCGGCGGCGCAGTTCGGTGAGCACCTCCGACGCAGGGGTAAACGACGGGAACAGCACGTGCCAGCCCCGGAGTTTGCCGCCCAGTTCGGCCTCCTTTTCGATGATTACAGGTTCAATGCCCTGTTCCGCCAGACGCAGGGCCGTTTGCATGCCCGCAACGCCGCCGCCTATGACTGCCACTCGTTTCATTACTCTCTGATGTCGTATATTGTGTCCGTCGGACAGCAGTTCACCACCGCCGACGCAGGTTTCCCGATATATTTTCCGTTGCGGCCGAGGTATTTGGCCGCGGGGTCGTACTCGACGCCCATCTTGTCCAGCAGCGGCTCGACATCGACCTGATGCATCTGCATACCCAGCACCCAAGAATCGTAACCGAGCACCAGCCCGGCCATCTCTTCGTAGGTCAGAACGGGAATTCCGTGGCCGTTCTGGCCGTAAGTCGTCCCCTCCATCTCGGCGATCGTGTACTGCCACTTGTCGAGGAACATCGCACACCCCGGACAGTTGGCCACGATGAAATCGGGCTTGTAGGGGGCCATGCTCTCCAGTTTCTTATGCGAATTGGCGATCGAATAGCCGCGGTTGGCCTGCACCAGATAGTTACGGAACCCGAAACCGCAGCAATGCCGCCGCTCGGGATAGTCCACGCACTCGCCGCCCCACGACTCGACCATGCCGGCCAGCACGTACGGAAATTCCGATCCGCCGATACCCGATTTGGGGAATATCTTGGCGTAGTGGCATCCGATGTGCTCCACGACCTTCAGCGGTTCGCCCGTCTGAGCGTTCACTAGCCGGTGTTTGGCCCGTGCGGCGATCTGCTCGCGGAAGTGGAAGACGACGTCCGACGTGTGGGCCAGACTCGCAGGCTTTTTGAATTCGCGGCCCGTGGCCTTATAAAGATTCTCGCGGGCCTTCTCCTCGGTCTCGGGAAACTCATGCCATGTGGCGAGAATCTCCGAGTAGACGCCGAACGAGGTGATGCACGACGAAACGAGGTTTTCATACCCGGCTTCAGTCATCAGCGCGAACTGCCGCGCCACGACCGTCATGATCGTTTCGAGCGGCACGATATCCGAATGGTAGCCGATGCCCGTGCAGGACGAGTGCAGCGGATCGTCCGTCAGATCCTTGCCCAGATCGTTGCGCAGCATGTCGATAAACAACTTCTCGCTCCCGGGAAAGAAATTCTGGCGGATACAGCTGCGGGCATAATAATAATGGTCGTCGGCAATCTCCTTCTGGTAATCCTGCCAACTCTTTCGCTTTATCATCTGCTAATAGTGTTCGTTGCTGTTATTGAGGAAGACATCCATCATGTATTTCTGATCGGCTCCCTCTTCGTAACCCAGTTCGCGGGCCTTGCGGTCGGAGTGTTCCTCGATGGCGTCGAACATCTCCCTGCCGCCGCTGACTTCGAAAATCCGGTGAATCTCGTCGAGCGACTTCTCGTCCAGACGGCGCAACGCACCCGCGCCGTGGCGCATGTAGACCGGCGTGAACTGGCCGTAAATCTCCTTGTCGTTATCGTAAATCCACTGCCACACGGTTCCCTGTTCGGGATGCAGTTCGGGTTTGACGAGCCGGGGAACAATACAGTACCCCGTGCGGAGGATATTCTCGCCGATGATGCGCTTGAGCGCCAGCTGCTGACGGCCCTTTTCGCTCTCGACGAAGAATCCCAGCTTCTGCGAAAGGGTCCGCAGCGCCTGAATCACATAACCCGGCGTGTTGCCGCGCGGACAA
This sequence comes from Alistipes sp., assembly GCA_021204515.1. Classification (GTDB taxonomy): domain Bacteria; phylum Bacteroidota; class Bacteroidia; order Bacteroidales; family Rikenellaceae; genus Alistipes. The sequence continues at coordinate 7,285 of JAJPZH010000064.1, forward strand.
CGCGGACGGCACGACATGCACTCGCCGCAGTACCAGATCGTATCGCTCTTCAAAAGCTCCTCGATGGCGTCGTCGTCGCGCGTCTGCACGATGTTCACGATCTGACGGGGATCGTAATTATAGAACTCGGCTGCCGGGCAGACGCCCGTGCAGACACCGCAGTTCATACACGACTGAAGGCCCTCCTTCATCCGCACGTCCTCCATCAGCATGTCGAAATATTTTGCCATTTCTCTCTTTCCTTTGTTCGTTCGCCCTTCTGCCGGCACGGAATCGCCATATGCGGTCCGGCCTGCCCCGGCGGATTTACACCGCGTCCCGCATCCAGTCCGGCAGTCGCCTGCATCCGCCGCGCAGGGCGAAAAACGCGCCCGGCATAAGCACAAAAAAACCTTTGCGTTTGCAAAGGTAGGGATTACGGCCGAGCCGCGCAGTGGTATAAATACCTAATTTCGCCGCCGTTCGTAGGTCTCGAATGCAAAGGGATAGGGATAATTCGCGCCCGAAGCGAACGACTCGGACGACATGAGCCGCCACTCGGCGTCGTTCCATGCGGGAAAATGCGTATCGCCCACGTAGGCATGGAAGACCCGCGTCAGGTAGAAGCGGTCGGCCAGCGGAAGGGCCTGCGCATAAATCTGCGCGCCGCCGATGACGAAGACCTCCTCATCGGCCGGAAACAGCGCCACCGCCTCTTCGAGCGAATGGGCCACCCTGCATCCCGGAATCTCCATCTCCTGCCGCGTGACGACCACATTGGTCCGGTTGGGCAGCGGCCGCCCGAGCGACTCGTAGGTCTTGCGCCCCATCACGACGGGATGGCCCGACGTAACGGACTTGAAGTATTTCAGGTCTTCGGAAATATGCCACAGCAGGGCGTTCTTATCGCCGATCACGCCGTTTTCGGCGACGGCTACGATAATGCTTACCATATAATATATTACACTAATGCGATCCGGCGGCGCACTCCGCCTGAGACGTCCGGCCGCCCTGCAAAGATAGTAATAAATCGGTTCGGCGCAATGGCTCAGCCTGCGAGCGGAAATCCCGCCCGGCCCCCGCATCCGGCAACTCCGCAACCGCTCCCGGCAATCGCAATCGTTCCCGAAATCGTTCCCGAAGATTTTATTCGCCGATCGTGCGGAATATCTTCCGGCATATTCTATTTTTGTTCGTAAACAACAACCTGACTATGGAAATTCTGGACTACATAACCATCGCCGTCTTCGCGGCAGGCATCATGTTCGTCGGTTCGCTGTTCTCTTCGACCGGCAAAAACATGAAGAGTTTTTTCGCCGGAGGCGGCAACGTCCCTTGGGAAAAGTAGCGGCGGCTGCAAAGACGCAGCGTATCGAGATCGAGATTCCCAACGAATTCGGCTATGCGTTCGAAAACGGCAAGCTCATCATGTGGGCGGAAGGCTGGGAAGAGCGTATTCCGGGCGAGAAGCATACTGGTCAGCACACCCCGGAAGGTCGTTATCGAGGGCAACACCTTCTCGTCCATAATGTCAGCCATTCTGTTCGAAGGAGACATGGACCACCGGTACGAATCGGGAGCCGTGCGCGACGTGACGGTCCGCAACAACAGGCTCCTCGACGGGACATACGGCGACTCCGTATTTCTCCGCCGCGATTCGTTCCTCCGTTCTGCTCCGGAATTTACCGCCCCCTGCCGGGAGCGAAAAATCTCAGAACGACATCGGCGCCTTGATCGCCGGCCACGGATCGTAGCCTTCGAGCGTGAAATCCTCGTAGCGGAAGTCGAAAAGCGACTTCACGTCAGGATTGAGCCGCATTACGGGCAGCGGACGGGGTTCGCGCGAAAGCTGTTCGTCCACCTGTTCCAGATGATTCAGGTAGAGGTGCGTATCGCCGAGCGTATGGACGAATTCACCGGGCTGCAGGCCGCACACCTGCGCCGTCATCAACGTCAGCAGGGCATAGGAGGCGATATTGAACGGCACGCCCAGAAACGTATCGGCGCTACGCTGATAGAGCTGGCACGAGAGTTTTCCGTCGGCCACATAGAACTGGAACAGCACATGGCACGGCGGCAGGGCCATATCCTCCACCTCGGCGACGTTCCATGCGGAGACGAGGATACGCCGCGATTCGGGATTGCGCTTAATCAGCTCGACCGCCTGTGCGATCTGATCGACGACCGTGCCGTCGGGCTTAGGCCATCTGCGCCACTGATAACCGTAAACATGGTTCAGATCGCCGAATTTATACCCTTCGACCGGCGATTCGATTCCCTCCTGCGCAGCCCGCAGAAACGTGTCGCGGTCGACGGGCAGCACGCCGTGGCGCACGCAAAGTTCGTTGTAATAGCGGAATGCGTCGTTATCCCAGATATGCACCCCGTTGTCCACGAGGTACTTTATATTGGTGTCGCCGGCCAAGAACCAGAGCAGTTCGTGGATCACGCCCTTCAGAAATACTTTTTTGGTCGTCAGCAGGGGAAAGCCCTCCGCCAGATCGAAGCGCATCTGATGTCCGAAGACGCCTTTGGTGCCGGTGCCGGTACGGTCGCCGCGCACGACGCCTTCGGTCTTGATTCTGCGCAGCAGATCGAGATATTGTTTCATCGTTCTCCTTTATTAGACATTTTCCCCGCTTAAATAGACATTTTTTCCGCGCGGAGCAGCGGGCCGCCCCGCGCCCGCACTAACGGAACCGTTCGAGTTTTTTCAACGTCATTTCGCCCGACGCGTCCAAAACGGCATAAGAGGGATATTGTTCCCAGCAGCCGAGGTTTATCACATGCAGTTTCCCTTCGCGGTAGTCGCGCGGGAAGTGCATGTGTCCGAAGACGAAATGATCGACATCGTGCCCGGCGGCATATTCGCGGGCGTATTGGATCAGCGGCTCGGTAAGCGAGACGTCGAGGGTGTCGGCGGCGTGCGACTTGCGCGACCTGCCACTCCACCAATGGCCGAAACGCATCGCCCAGTCGGGATGCAGCAGCCACGAAAAGAGCCAGCGCAGCGTCCGCGACCGGAATACGGCGTTGAGCAGTTTGAGCGCCGGCTGTCCGTCGATCTTCATGTTGTCGCCGTGGGCGATAAAGAGATGTTTGCCGTTCAGGCAGAATTGCTGCGGCGAGGTATAGATTTCGACGCCGCATTCGCGGGCGAGGTAATCGCCGACCCACATATCGTGGTTTCCGGTAAAAAAGACGACCCGCACGCCCCTGTCGGTCAGCTCGGCCAGTTTGCCCAGCGTCCGCACGAAGCCTTTCGGCACGACCCCGCGGTATTCGAACCAGAAGTCGAAAAGGTCGCCGACCAGAAATATCGACTCCGCATCCTTCGCCGCATCGTCGAGCCAAGCCACGAAACGGCGTTCGGTTTCCCGGGCGAACGCTTCGCCGCCTGCGCCCAGATGAATATCGGATGCGAAATAATGGATCATAAATCGTTCTAATAATTGGCCGAATCCCCGCTGCCGGGGACTCACACGGCAACACACCGCATTTTCAGAGTTTTGTCCGAAACGCAAACCGGCACGCAACCGGGTTCCGGTCCGCCTTTATTTCGTCAGTTCGTCGAGCTTCTGCTCAAGACTCTTGCCGTAAATATCCTTGGCTACGATCGTGCCCTCCCGGTCGATCAGGAAATTGGCCGGAAGTTTCTGCACGTTATAGAGCCGGGGCGCAGTCGAAGCCTGCCCGCGCAGGTCGCTCACCGAAATCCAAGGCAGCTGCTGCTCCTGCACGGCGGTAATCCAAAGGGGTTTCGACGAATCGACAGCCACCTGATAGACCTCGAACGGAATCCGGGCGTCGGCGTACTTCTTGTAAACCTCCTTCAGTTCGGCGTTGAGCGTATTGCTGTTACCCAGTTCGGCCGACCAGAAGTCGAGCAGTACGACTTTACCCGTCAGCGACGAGAGCCGCACCTTCTTGCCGTAGATGTCCGACAGTTCCAAATCGGGATAACCCGCTTCGGAGATGCGCGACGTCAAGCTGATGCGGGCGTCCATACGGGTAATCTCGGCCAGCAGCGACTGCAGGTAAGGCGACTCGGGATAGGAATGTTCGAGCGCTTCGGCCACCGTGCGGTAGTAAACCACGTCGCTGTCGCCGTTGAACAGATAGGTATCGCCCGGAAGCCGCTGGTACAGAGCGTAAACCGCCGCCAGCGAAGCTTTGTTCTCGATGATGAAGCGCAGCTGTTCGCGCCGAATGCGGTAGTATTCGTCGGTATACTCCTTCACCAGCGCCTTGCGCTCCTCTTCGGAGAGATTCGTCCGGGCGAACTGGCCGGCAATGTTGTCGAGCCGCTGGGCGCCGCCGACAAAAGCCTGATAGAACTGACGCAGCAATTCGGTCTCCTTCGACCCTTCGACCGTATAGTTGCGGATAAAACTGCCCACGGAATTCACGGACAACCGGTCGCCGCCCGCCAGAAAGAGCGGAATACGTTCGCCGTTATAAATTATATTGTAAAGCGAAGGCGTCCGGGTCACACCCTTCAGCTCGAAACGGTAATTACCCTCTTTGTCGAGCGCAGCCGAGTCGATGACCGACTGCGACAGGGGAGACACCTGCTCCAAGTAAACATTTTTGGCATCGTTGCCGACGATGCGGCCCGAAATCTTCACCTTCGACGACTGGCATGCACACAACATGACGGCCGTGGTCAGGGACACGAAAAGCGTTTGTTTGTTCATTAATCTCACGTTTCTGCAGTAAATGCTTACAAATATAGCAAATTTCCGAAAATACGCACTTCTTATTTCGACGAATTGCGGTGCGGACCGTTGTTTTTCGAAAAATTACGGTTGTGCTGCTGATTGCGGTTTTTCTGCTGACGCTGCTGATTGCGCGGCTGGGGACCTTTCTGGGGACGTGCCGTAAAGTGCTGTTTATAGTCGCTTCGGAGATTGTTTAAAGCAACTTCATCGATTTCGATAGTACCGCCGGACATGCGTTTGATGTCTTTAACGATCACTTCGTTATTGGGATGCTCCTGATTGTATTCGTAGCTCTTCGAGCGCATATAACGGGCCAGATTGTCTACCGTGCGCGCCACCTCCCGGCGGTCTTTGTCGCCGGCAAGACTCTGAATCATCCGCTCGACGTATTTGCCGTAATGTTTGAAGGCGATGCGTCCCTGCGAATAGGCCATACGACGCGGCGTGATCGTCAGTTCCTGACGACTGGGCTGAGGATAGGGAGAATCCACATCTAGCTGGAAATCAGACATGATAAAGAGGTGATCCCACAACTTATGGGTGAAGTCGGCGGTGTCGCGCAACAGCGGATTGAGATTGCCCATCACGGCGATCACGGCCCGGGCCTGACGGTTGCGCTCACGGCGGTCCTCGATCAGCTGCAGCGAGTCGATCATCTCCTGAATATGCCGCCCGTACTCGGGCAGGTACAACTTGCGTCGTGTGTAGTTATAATTTTTTTTCATATTGTAATTGTGGTCCTCGGCACTGTTGCAAAACGGCCGCCGGAGTGTCCGGCAGGTTCGTCGCGATGGACCGATTCAAGACGTTTTTCCCGACTCTCCACCCTGTTCGGCAAGGCCCCTCAAGATTGGTTTTGCACCGCAGAAAGTCATAACTTTGGGACAAAAGTAGGTAAAATTTCAGTAAAAACAAGCTATGGCAAAGGTTTTAATTCTGGACCAATCAAAAAGTATGCGAAACACGCTCCGCGAGCGTCTCGAATTCGAAGGCTTCTCGACCGAAGCCGCCGAAGATGAGACGGCTGCATCGACGATGTGCGAGAAAATCCCATTCGACATCATCCTCTCGGACCGGGGTTGCAAAATCCCCAACGCAGGGATCCCGTTCATCGTACTGTCGGCCGAAGCGTCGATCGACTCGGCAGTCGAAGCCGTGCGCAACGGAGCGCAGGACTATCTCACCAAACCTATCGACATGAACCGCCTGCTGCAGTCCATACACCGCACCATCGACAACCCGGCTCCGGCACCTGCCTCCGCACCGGCGGCCGCTCCCGCACGCCGCGGCCGCCGCGCCCACAATATGCATACGGAACACATCATCGGCACCTCGCCGCAGATGGAACACGTCCGCCAGCTGATCGACAAGGTGGCGCCGTGCGAGGCGCGCGTGCTGATCACGGGCGAAAACGGCACGGGCAAAGAGCTTGTCGCACGCTGGCTGCACGCCAAGAGTTCGCGCGCTGCGGCGCCGTTCGTCGAGGTGAACTGCGCGGCCATTCCCTCGGAGCTGATCGAAAGCGAACTCTTCGGACACGAAAAGGGCGCCTTCACCTCGGCGATCAAACAGCGAAAAGGCAAATTCGAGCAGGCCGACGGCGGCACGCTCTTCATGGACGAGATCGGCGACATGTCGCTGGCGGCGCAGGCCAAGGTGCTGCGCGCACTGCAGGAGAACAAGATCAGCCGCGTCGGCAGCGACAAGGACATCGACGTGGACGTGCGGGTAATCGCCGCCACGAATAAAAACCTGCGCGAAGAGATCAAAAAAGGCAACTTCCGCGAAGATCTCTACCACCGTATCGGCGTGATCGTGGTCCGCGTCCCGGCGCTGCGCGACCATGCGCAGGACGTTCCGCTGCTGGCCGACCACTTCATCCGCGCGATCTGCACCGAATACGACATTCCGCCCAAGCGCATCGAGAGCAACGCCCTGCGCGAACTGCAGGCGATGCAGTGGAGCGGCAACATCCGCGAACTGCGCAACGTCATAGAGCGGCTCATCATCCTCAGCGAGGAGCGCATCACGCTCGACGACGTGAAAACCTACTGCTGAAAAACGACAACCGGCCCTTGCGGACCGGTTGTCGTTTTTTCGAACAGAACTGCCCGATTACAGCAGGGCGAGAATCTCCGCAGGCCGGTCGACGATATGCACGGCGCCGGATTCGACCAGTTCTTCCCGACTCCGGAACCCCCACGTAACGCCCACCGAGCGTACGCCCGCAGCCGCGGCGGTCTGCATGTCCACGCCCGAATCGCCGACGTAAAGCACCCGCTCCTTCGCCGCGCCCGTCAGCGAGAGAATCTCCCCCACCACGGCCGGATCGGGCTTCAGAGGCACCCCTTCGCGCTGGCCGAAGACCGCCGCGAAAGAGACATCGGGGAAAAACAGCCGGACGAGTTTCTCGGTTCCCGCCTGAAATTTGTTCGACGCTACGGCGATACGCACGCCGCGCCGCACAAGCCCGGCGACCAGCTCCGGAATCCCGTCGTAAGGCTTGGTATAGGCGTCGATATGCTCGGTATAGTATTTCACGAAATCGGCGCGCACGGCCGCAACGGTATAGGGCGTGCGAAGCTCTTCGGGCAGCGCACGCTCCACGAGCCGCATGATGCCGTTGCCGACGAAATGGCAGTACTCCTCGTAGGAATGCTGCGGAAGGCCGCGCAGGGCCAGAACGGCGTTGCAGGCGACGGCCAGATCGCCGATCGTATCGAGCAGCGTGCCGTCGAGGTCGAAGATGACCAGATCGGTATTTACAGTCGTTTCCATAATCATTGTCTGCGGCCGGCAGAAGATGCGGCCCTTTTGATTTTCCAGCCGAGAGCCGCCACGCACAGCGACATCAGCGGGCTGACGATATTGAAGATGCAGTAAGGCATGTAGACGAACGTCGAGACACCCAGCACCGTGGCCTGCGTCATGCCGCACGAGTTCCACGGCACGAGCACCGAACAGACCGTCGCCGAGTCCTCGACCGAGCGGCTCAGCAGACGGGATTCCAGCCCCCGTTCGGCATAGAGTTCCCGGAACAGACGGCCCGAAAGGATGATCGAGATATACTGGTCGGCCGTGCAGAGGTTGAAAAAGATTCCGGCCCCGACCGTCGAAGCCACGGCCGAAAAGGTGCGGCGGACGAATTTCAGAAAAACGGCCGTCAGCGAACCCAGCATGCCGCTGCCGGTCATCACGCCGCCGAAGCACATGGCGCAGATGATGAGCCATACGGTATTGAGCATGCCGGCCATGCCGCGCGTGGCCACCAGTTCGTCGAGCTGCGGGCTTCCGGTCTCCAGCGCCGTAGGCCCGAAACAGCTCATCAGCACGCCTTTGAATCCCGACATGAAGTTCAGTCCTTCAACTCCGGCCACCTTCGCCACCAGTTCGGGCTGCGCCAGCAGCATGGCGACGCAGGCGAAGACCGCGGCGCAGAAAAGCGTCACGATGGCCGGAAGTTTCCGCACGATCAGCACGCCCGTCGCCACGGGCACCAGCAGCAGCCACGGCGTAATGCGGAAAGCGCCGCGCAGCGAATCGGCGTAAAGCTCGGCATGCGCACCGCCCGTATGGTCCAGTGTCAGCCCCGCAATGATGAAAACCGCCAGCGCGACGACGAACGACGGAACGGTCGTGTAGAGCATGTAGCGGATGTGCGTGAAGATCGGCACGCCGACGGTGGACGAAGCGAGCACCGTCGTATCGGAGAGCAGCGAAATCTTGTCGCCGAAATAGGCGCCCGAAATGATCGCGCCCGCGATCCACCCTTCGGGAAAGCCCATCGCCTGCCCGATGCCCATCAGCGCCACGCCGATCGTGGCGATCGTCGTCCACGAGCTGCCGGTCATCAGCGACACGCCGGCGCAGATGACGCACGAGGCGACGAGAAAAAACGAGGGATGCAGGATTCTCAGCCCGTAATAGATCATCGTCGGCACCACGCCGCTCACCATCCACGATCCGGCGATGGCGCCGATCAGCAGCAGGATGATGATGGCCGACGCCGAGGCGCGTATGTTGTCGATGATCGCATCCTCAAGCACAGACCACTTGCAGCGGTAGATGCCGATCGAGAGCATCACGCAGACCGACGTGGCCGAGAGCAGCGCGATCTGGCTCCCGCCGTTTATCGCATCGCCCCCGAAACAGCGGATGACCACATATAAAAGGAGTGTCAGCACTGCGAGCGGCAGCGCCGACACCCATGCCGAGGGCAATTTGTTCTTGTGAGATTCCATAATTCGCTACTCCGTTCCTAACCGGGGGACAAAAGTAGCAAAAAGCCGCGATACGGCCAAACGCCTATTCGATCGGTTTGATCTCCGCCTCCCATCCCGTCAGCGTCGAAACGTAGGGGATCAGCAGCATCGCCATCTTGCGCTGTCCGGCGTAATTGGGATGGGCCGACGATCCGAGGTCGCTCCCGTCGTTGCAGTAGCCGGGCAGGATGGCCGCAAAATGAAGGTTCGGCACGACGCCGGACTGACACAGGTCGCGGATGTAGGTGAAGGCCGGTTCGCTGACGCGCGGAGCTACGCACAGGATCGGCATTTCGTCGCCGTAAGCGCCGCGCAGGGTCTGCAGGATGCGGGTATAGGCGGCCGCAAACTCATCGCGCGAAGGATGCGGCAGGGTCGAGAAGTCGTTCGACCCCAGATTGATGACGACCAGATCGGGCCGGTACGGCGACACCGCGAAATTCCACGCCGGTTCCGCCGCCTCGTCGAACGTATTGGCGATGCGGTCGGCCATCGTATTCTGCGAAGTGGTGTTCTTATCGCCGTAATTGCGCGCCGCGCCGCGTCCCGAATGGGCGATCAGTGTATAGTCGGCGCCGAAATAACGGGCGATGATGCAAGCGTACGCCTTGTTGCAGTTCTCGGTCCGGGGTTTGAACGGCTCGTCCTTCGAAAGCCCCTCGGTCCCGTAACCGCAGGTCAGCGAGTTGCCGATGAATTCGATATGCCGTCCGGGCGCAGGCGCCGCAGGCAGCAGACGTCCTCCCCTGTCGAGCAGGAAGGCATGGATCGTCGTGCGTCCCTGCTCGCCCTCGGTGCGCTTCTGCATCCGCACGGTATGTTCGCCCCGGCCCAGCTTCTCGGCCAGCACCACGACCGAGTCCGTCCCGAACGTCGTAACGACGCCGGCGTCGCGGCCGTCGATGGTCAGGTTGTAGTAGTTCTTTTTCGTATCCGAAACGCGCATGGCCAGCGAACCGCCCGTAAAACGGCACTCGAAGCTGGTTCCGCTCCAGTCGAAACTCACGTCGCCGCCGCTTGTCTGCGTACGTCCGACATAACGGACCTCGGCCGATGCGGCAGGCACCTCCGTTCGCTTCTGAGCGGAAACGGCGCCGGCGCACAACAACGCCAGCACCGCAAAAATCAACTGTCGCCTCATTTCTTCGCCTCCGCTTCGTAGGCGCTGACGGCCCGCTGCAGCGGTCCCCACCAGTCGCGGTCGATGATATGCACGATGTCGAATACCATCAGTCCGTCCGATTCGCGGAGATTCATCTCCACGGCCCGCTTGAACTGGGTCGTATCGCGTTTGTAGTCCTCGACGTACATACCGCCGAAGAAGGGCCTGCCGCCCAGCAGACGGCGCGAATAGCGGCATCCGCCCTCGACGCTGAGGTGATCGCCCTTCGACATTTCGCTGTCGGTCTCGTTCTTATGCAGGCCGTTGCTGCGACGGTACTCGTCGACGGTCACGTTCCAGTAATAATTGCCGTTGGTGAAGATGTCCAGCAGTTCGGCATATCCGTAATTCTTATAGTCGGGCGTGGCCCATGCGAAGTCCTGCGAAGGATCGTACGTATTGCTGGCCCAATTGACGCCCACTTCGAAATAGGAGGGATACCACGCGCCCGTATAAGCGCCGAACTTCAGGCCGGGCTTCACGGCTTTCAGCTCCTCTTTGGTACGTTTGAAGAAGTCGTGGATCACCGATGCGCGCCACTCGATCCACTGCTTGAAATAAGGACCGTCGATGCGTTTCCAGCCGCCGTCGCCGTCCTCCTCCCACGTATAGATATCCTCCGGGAAACGATCCAGCTTTTTCCCGATATAAGCCTCGAATTTCCCGCGCGAGAAATCCGAGAAGTCGGACTGGATATTGTCGTAGCGGCCGCGGTCGAGCAGCAGACCGTCGAAATCGTACTTCTGCGCCACCTCCTTGAAAATGGCGATTTCGTGATCCTGAACGGCCGGGAGCGCGGGATTGGCGAACAGCACCTTCTTCTCCGGAATCTCCAGCTGGGGCACCAGTCCCCTGCCGGGGACATAGTTCACGGCCTGCCATTCGGGATGCCCGTCGTAGATCAGTCCGCGGCGGAATACGCCGTTGCCTTCGGCAAAGGTGCTGAACGAACCGTAAATCTCCAGTCCGGCATCGTGCGCGGCTTCGACGAAAGTACCCACGAAGTCGAAATCGGGGCGGGTAAACCCTTTCCACTCACGGACTTGGGGCGCATGCTCGCTGGGATATACCACTTCGCTCGAAGTGCCCTTGACGTCGAGCACCAGCGCCGTCATGCCGGCCTCCCGGCACTTGTTCACATAATAACGGATCGAATCGGGGTAACTGAAACGCACCCAGTTGGCCGAACAGTCGAGCCACATCAGTTTGGGTTTCACCTCCTCGGCGGCACTCCGGCAGCCGGTCGCACCTGCCGCGGCAAAGGCCAGCAGGCATACAGTCAGCAGTTTTTTCATGGACAATTATAAAGCTATTTTCGTTTGTAGTTTCCGTAAATATCGACTTTGGCCGCATGGAAAGGATCGGCCACCGCGTCGATCAGCAGCGCGCATTCGAGCCGCGTAAGCGGACGCGCCGGATCGTAACCGGACAGCAGTCCGGCGGCGGCACGCTCCGTCAGCGCCGTAATATCCCCGGCCGGCTTGCCGAGCGCTTCGGCCAGCATCGCCGTCAGGAGCGCCCCGTCGACCGGCGTTTCCCGAACGGAGGGCCGGACCGACGGATAGACTTCGCGCAGCCCTTCGCGCAGTTCGGATTCCGCGATCGTCCGATCGGCGTCGAACCAAGTCTGGTTCTCCCAGCCGACATTGGCTCCGCGCCCCTTGAGGATTCCGGTCACGCCGATCCGCTGCATCGCCCCGAAGCGCGGATCGTCGGCCGGCAGGTCGAGGTACGGCAGCAGGTAGCCGCCCGCATCGAGTACCGCCTCCTGCACCCTGCGCACCGCGACTTCGGACGGATCGACGCCCTCCGCCGCGGCCAACGCCGCCAAGGCTCCCGTTGCCTGCCCGATCTGCAACACGACGGGTTGCAGGCGCGTGGAGCCGTTGACGAGGTTGGTTACCGACACCGATTTTTCGGCTACGAGCAACCCCGGAAATCCTGCGGGGATCACGATGCCCAGCGGAAAACCGTACGAGGGGATGGGATGGAAATAGAGGTCGGGCAGTTCGTCCCAGCCCGAATAGCGGGTATGATGCTGATCGACCGGATAATCGCCAACGCCGACCGCCGTACGGTAAAGCGTTCCGGCGTAGGGGTCGGTGATGTCGTTGAGCGTAAAACGCACGGCGCCGTGAATGCGCCGCGACTCGCGGTGATAGGGAATAAACGGCAGCAGGTCGTCCGTGGGGAATTCGTCGTCGGCCAATCCCAACGTATTGAATCCCAGCTCATGCTGGAGGAAATAGACGAACGACAGCGTATGGTTCTTGGCCCTGCGGACGGCATCGGCCCGCTCTTCGGGCGTCATGTCGATCATGTCCACGTAGTAATCGTTGCCCTCGATCGGCCAGTTGATCATGTATTTGCCGTTGGGCAGTTTTCCGTAGGTAATCATCATCTCGCGGGACCACATGCGATGCGGCTCCTTCGGAGCGACGCACAGGTCGTTCACGCAGCAGCAGGCGAAAAGCGACGGATCGTACCCGTCGGGCCGCGGAATCGTAACGTCGCGGCCGTAATCCTTCAGCACGGCGACGTAGGTCAGATCCTGCACGATGCCGTTGGCTTCGGCCGGGGCGATATCCTCGTGCGTGACGGCCGACGAATCCATGCCGACGTCATAGGGGACGCCCGCCATCCGGGCGACGTCGCCCAGCTCCGTCGCATCGACGAGTACGTCGGCTTCGACCGACCGGAGCCGGCCGTCACGCCGGACACCCAGCCGCCACACATCCTTTTCGCGTTCGGCCGTCTCGGCCGCCGAACGGTACCACACGGTGAGGTTCGGTTCGCGGGCGGCAAGTCCTTTGAAAATACTGTCGCCCACCGAGGGTTCGAACATCACGTTGCTGACCCACCCCGTTATCAGGGCCGAATCGCAGCCGTAATGCCGGGCCAGTTCCGTCCGGAACTCGTCCCAGATGCCGCCGCGCAGGCGGTAATTGCCGTCGGTGGCGCTCACGCCCGCCGAGGTGAGCATGCCGCCGAGCCAGTCGAACTCCTCGACGATCAAGGTGCGCGCCCCCATGCGGGCCGCCTGCAGTCCGGCCGCCGTTCCGCTCGCGCCGCCGCCGACGATCACCACGTCGTAACACTCGGCGGAACCGCACGCAAACAGCCCGAGACAAGCCAGCAGCTGCAAATATTTCAGTCCGGTAAATCTCATATTCTGTCGCTTATTTCAAATCGACTGCGGCCCGGCTGATCCGCCCGAAGCGGTCCTCTGCCGTCACTTCGACGCGCTTCGCCCCTTCGGGCAGCGCAACGCGGTAATAGTGGTCCGAAATCGAAGGGTAAATCCATTTGTGGTCCATCTGACTGGTGTCGGAATACATCTGTTTCGCGGCGGGATCGTAAGCCTGAAACCGTTCGGCGGGACCGCACGGCACGCCGTCGATCGTAAACTGGACCTCCCACGCCGGGTCGCTGGCCCAGACGTTGGCCACGGCGTAGCCTTCGAACTGGGGATATTCGCGGCCGCTGTAGATTTTCATCTGGTAGTCCGCCGGATAACCCGTCGATTTGTAATACCAGTCGATCCGGTCGCCGTTCACCTCATAGACGCCGTACCCGGCGGGCGTGCCGTCGGTGCAGAGCGGTCCCTGCCACCATGCGCCGCTCAGGGCGGGTGTCACATGCTCGTAGAGTCCGGGCGCGATCGGCTGGTTGAAGGTCGTATGGGTATGGCCCGAAATAATATGCGCCCGGTAGGGTTTCAGAATTTCGTAAAGCCCCCGGTGGTTGGTCATCGTCGATCCGGCACGGTCGTAGCGGAACTGCTTGCGGTCCTGCTCCTCGCAGGTCGAAGGGATATGCAGGCAGACGACCACCGTCGATCCGGGCTGCACGCGGGCAAGGTCCTTTTCGAGCCAGCGCATCTGCCGCTCTTCGAGATAGCCGATGTAAAAATAGTCGCGTCCGATGAAAAAGTTGTCGTTGAGCACCACATAGTGGATGCGTCCGACGTCGAACGAATAGTAGACCGGACCGTACATCTGCTCGAACATCGAGAAGGAGGTTTCGTAAGAGCGTCCGTATACCGTCATGTCGTGGTTGCCCATCGCGTTGCGGAACGTAATTCCCGTACGCTCCATCACTTCGTTGTACCGGCCGTAAAGCGAATGGTCGTGCGACACGATGTCGCCGCAGCAGATGCCGTGGAAAGGCATGCCGCCGTAACTGCGGACCGTGGCGGCGATGTCGTCGGCCGCCGCCGCGAGTTTCGCAAACTCCTTCGGCGCCCATATCTGCGGATCGGCGATGGCGATGAACCCGTAATGCGAATCGTCGCCCGCACGGCGGAGCAGCGTAAAATCGCAGGATTTGCCGTCGGCGGGCAGCGGGTGGAAATAGCGCACCACGCCCTTTTCCACCGGGGCGTCGTAGCCCGCAGGCACGCAAACGAAGACGAAGCGGTTGTCCGCACCGGTCTCCAGCCGGTAGTTTCCTTTTTTGTCGGTACACGCGAACTCCTCGCCGTCGGAGACCCAGACGCCTTCCACGCCCCGGCCGCCGCAAAGGACGCGCCCCTTGACCGTGACGCTGCCCGCGGCCCATGCGCAGGCGCACCACAGCGCAAACAGAATTGTCAGTAAATATCTTTTCATCGTTTCGGTTTTTAGTTCTACTTGCATTGTTCGAGAATCTGCCAGCACTGGAACAGCCCGCGCGGCACATGGAAACAGCCCTTCCATTTTCCGCCCTTGAGCGGCAGCAGCACTTCGCCGCGGCGGTTCAGGTAACCGAACCACTCGGGATGCTGCGTGTCCTTGAAATGCGCCCACGTATATTCGTGCAGTTTCCCGAACCACTCCAGACACTCCTTCGATCCGGTCAGCTGATAGCCCTTGATCATCGCGATCGTCGACTCGATATGCACCCACCAGAGCTTCTGATCCCATTCCAGCTCCACGCGGGGCGCGCCCTTGCGGTCCAGAAAATAGAAAATACCGCCGTACTCCTTGTCCCAGCCGTATTCGGCGGTCTTGAGCGCGATTTTCACGGCTTTGTCGATCAGCGCACGGTCGTCGAGACGCACGCCGAGGTTCATGATGAACCACATCGCTTCGAGCGAGTGTCCGGGATTCATCTGACGTCCCTCGAACGTATCGGAAAGCCGTCCGTCCTCCGTGACGTTCTCGACGATCAGCCCCAGCTCTTCCCGGTAAAACACCTCCATCACTTCGTGCAGGCACTCCCCGATGGTGTCGGCCAGCAGTTGTTTGTCGATCATCGGCTCGATCTCCAGCGCCATGTTGCAGAGGATCATCGGCAGGGCGAAACTCTTGAGCGAGCGTGTTCCGGGATAGGCCTTGCACCACTCGCCCTTGGGATTGGCGCGTTTCTCCAGAATCCGGTCGAAAGTCCGTTTTGCGATCAGGGCGTACTCGTCGTTGCCCGTCGCGACGGCGACCTGCGCAAAAGCCATCGCCGCGAACGTATAGGAGAAAATATTGTAAGGCTGCACCAGCGGACGGCCTTCGCGCGTCAGCGCGAAATACCAGTTGTAATTGCCGTCATGGCCGTATTTGCGCAGGAACTCAGCCCCCTGCACGGCGCATTCGAGCCATTCGGGGCGATGCTCCACCTTGTTATGGAGCATGGCGAACATCCACACTTCGCGCCCCTGCAGCCAGATGAATTTGTCGGTATCGTAAACGCTGCCGTCACGGTCGAGACACGTAAAATATCCGCCGAACTCCTTATCTTGTGATTTTTCAAGCCAGAAAGGCAGCACACTATCCAGCAATTCGGTTTTGTACTGTTCCGCTAATCTTTTAAAGTCCATAATCTTATCTGATTTATATTGTTATCTTGTCCAGTATCGTTCGATCTCTTCGAGCGTGCGGCCCGACGTCTCCGGCACGGCCTTCCATATCAGCAGCATATAGGGCACGCACATCGCGGCGAAAAGGAAAAAGGTCCCCGCCGGCGTCAGGTTCGCCAGCATCCACGGCGTAAGCTGTCCGACCAGATAGGTTCCCGCCCAAAGCGAGAAGCCCGCGATCGACATCGCCACGCCACGCACACGGATCGGATACATCTCCGACAGAAGCACCCATACCACGGCGCAGACGGAGATGGCGCAGCAGAAAATATAACACAGAAACGCCGCCAGCAGCACGCCGTCCGGCATCCCCGACCGCTCCCCGGTCAGGAAACAGGTTCCGATAAGCAGCAGCGAAAGCACCATGCCCGACACGCCCCAGTAAACCAGCTTCTTGCGTCCGACGCGGTCGATAATCGCCAGCGCCAGCACCGTCGTAAGCATATTGACCGCTCCGACCAGTATCTGGGCGAACAGCGAATCGCTGCCCGACCATCCGGCCCGCTCGAAAATCGACGGTCCGTAATAAAGCACGGCATTGACGCCCATGAACTGTCCGAGGACGGCGAGCGCCACACCGACGAGTACCGCCGTCCGGATGCCTTTCGAGAGCAGGAGCCGCCACTGCGGTCCCCGTTCGCCGCCGACGGCCGTTTCGATGGCCGCAAGTTCCGCAGCGGCCGCCGCCCGGTCGCCGTTGATGCGGCCGAGCACCCGCAGCGCGCGGTCCGTACGTCCGCGAAGCCCCAGCCAGCGCGGACTTTCGGGAATGAAAAAGGCGATGACGAAGAAGAGCAGCGCCGGGAGTGTTTCGGCACCCAGCATGCCCCGCCACACTTCATCGACGAAGATCCGCTGCATCCACGCCGTTTCGAAACCGGCGGTCTGTCCCATGCGGAGCAGCAGGTAATTGACCGTATAAGCCGCCAGAAATCCCATCGTGACGGCCAGCTGGTAAAACGAGACCAGCATGCCCCGGCGCCGCGCAGCCGACACCTCGGAGATGTAAAGCGGCGAGACGACCGAAACGATGCCGATGCCCAATCCGCCCACGATCCGGTAGACGACCAGTTGCGTGAAATCGGCGCAAAAGGCGCACCCCGCGGCCGACACCGTGAACAGCACGGCCGAGACGAGCATCGTCCGCCTGCGTCCCAGCCGGTCGCTCAGCACGCCCGAACAGAGCACCCCGGCGATCGAGCCGGCCAGCGCGCACCCCACATACCATCCCTGCTGGAGGCTGTCCAACCCGAAACGGGCTGTTACCAGCTCAACGGTGCCGGAGATAACGGCCGTGTCGTACCCGAACAGGAGTCCGCCCACGGCCGCCGTGACCGCAAGAAAGAGCATGTACGATATGTCAGCGCGCTGTTTCATGGAGCATTTACCGTTTCCGGTAAGGATTGTCGATTTTAAAATAATCGCAGTAGCGATCGTAGAGGTGTCCCGCCTGCGGATAGGCCGAATTGGGACTCATAAAGTGCGAGAATTCGAACGTGATGACGTTCCGCATCCCGGCCCGCCGTGCGGCGTCCAGCTTCAGCAGCAGTTTCTCCCACTTGATCGGCAGGAAGCGGATCGGCATGTCGCGGTCGAACGACTCGATGTTGGTCCAGCACTCCATGCCGTATTTGTCGGCCAGCGCCTTGTTCACCACCAGATAGTCATACAGCTCGTGATAATCGACCTGCCCGTCCTGAAACGCGAGGATGTCCACCGCTCCGGCGACATTGCCCAGTATCTCGTTCCACTCGCGGCGGTGCTCCTCGACCGAAAGGGCCTTGTCGCCCGCCATCACCTGATCGGTCTTGACGCCGTGGATGTAGGGTGAAATCATCGTTTTCAGACCGCCCGAAACAGCCTTGGCGTGACGGCCCACTTCCGCATAGATGCGCGACATGTTCTTGGTCCGGCGGCTGATCTCCTGCGACAGATACCACCCCTGAAACGATTTGTGATGTCCGTATTTGGCCCACACCTCGTCGATCAGTTTCAGGTTCAGGTCTATCTCGCGCTGAAAAAGCCCTTCCTGCCAGTATTTGCCCGAATCGTACATGCCGAAATAGAACGCCATACCGTATTTGTCGGCCAGCGTAAGGAACATCTCCACCAGATCGACCGGGGGATAATACACCTCTTCGTTTTCGAGCAGACACTCGAACGGCGCGGCGATCCACCGACCCAGTCCGGCGCGGATCAGCACCACGGTATTGATCCCCATGTTTTTCATCGCCCGGAAATCGGCGTCCCACTCCCTGACGCCCCAGTTCTGGTGGGGAATATCCCAGCTCACCTCGTCGAGGAACGTCGCACGAACGGGAATCGCTTGGAGAATGCCTTCGGTCCTGAAATCGTCGTCCGACAGGCCGCAGGCCGCGTCGCCGCCCGCCGCACCCTTCGGAGAGCAGGCCGTCAGCACGACTGCGATCAGCACGGCCAGCGCCGCCGCCAAACCGCCCGGTTTATTGTAAAGTTTATTCATCGGATCTCTATTCCAAACTTTTCAGATACTCCATGTACCGATCGTACAGGTGCCCCGCCTGCAGATAGGCCGACTGCGGACTCATGAAGTGCGAGAACTCGAACGTAATGGCGTTCTGGTAACCGGCCTGAGCCGCCAGCCCCATCTTGAGCCGCAGTTTTTCCCATTTGATCGGCAGGAATTTGATCGGCATGTCGCGGTCGAAGGTCTCGGAATTGGTCCAGCACTCCAGCCCGTAACGGTCGGCCAGTTTCTTATTGACCTTCAGGAAATCGACCAGTTCGTCATACTCCACATGGCCATCCTGAAAGGCGACGATATCCACGGCGCCCCTGATTCCGGCGAAGATGGCGTCCCATTCGCGCTCATGGCTTTCGAGCGTCACGACATTCTGCTTCGATGTCGATGCGTTGTACTGGCTGACGTTCTTACTGCCGTCGATATAAGGGGAAATCATGGTCGGCAGACCGCCGGAAACCTCCTTGCAATAACGTCCCAAACTCGCATACAGATCGACGATCTTGCCGGTATTGCGGCTGCATTCCTGCGAAATATACCAGCCCGCAAAGGATTCGTAATGTCCGTAACGGCTCCACACCTCGTCGATCACGCGCTTGTTCAGCGCCACCTCCTGCTCGTATTCGCCGCGGTCCCAGTACTTGCCCGAATCGTAGAGTCCGAACCAGAAGTTCATCCCCCACTTGTCGCTCAGGCGCAGGAACATATCGACCAGATCGACGGGCGGTTCGTAACACCCCTCCTCGGCCGTGAGCACCCGCGAGGGAAAAGTCTGCCAGCGGCGGTAACCGCAGCGGATCAGGATCACGGTGTCGATGCCGGCTTCGCGCATGTAGCCGAAATCGCGGTCCCATTCGGCTTCGCCCCAGTTCTGGTGGGGAATATCATGACTGATTTCGTCGAGAAAAGTTCCTTTTATTCGCATAACTCATTTATTTAAATTTCAAATCAGGTTCTCCAAAAAAGCCTGCGGTTGGTAAAAAAGACCGCAACGGCCATAACCGCGGCCGTGACCAGCACGCCCCGCACCACGCCCATCCACGGGCATAGCTCGGCAAAGGTCTGTAAATAAGGCGCCAGATGCAGCAGGGTCAGCAGGGGCATGATGAGGAATCCGGCCGCCGTATAGGCCACCATCGGATTAGGGCAGCATTTGACCAGCACCGTAAA
>JAJPZH010000247.1 GCA_021204515.1 Alistipes sp.
TGGTGGTGTTGTGCAGCAGATTGCCCTGCGAATCGAGCGCCACGACCTTACAGCCCGTGCGGAATCCGGGATCGACGGCGATGATGCGCTTCTGTCCGAGCGGCGCCGAGAGCAGCAGCTGCCGCAGGTTTTCGGCGAATACCCGGATCGCTTCGTCGTCGGCCTTCTCCTTGGCCGCCGCCAGCAGTTCGGTCTCGATCGAGGGCCGGATCAGCCGCTTGAACGAGTCTGCGACGGCGGCTTCCATCCATTCGAGCGTCGCCGAGCCGTGGCGTACGAACTGGCGGTACAGCCCTTCCGTGATGCGGTCGGCGTCCATGTCCACCGAGATTTTCAGGACTCCTTCGTCCATGCCGCGCCGCATGGCCAGAAAACGGTGCGACGAAACCGTGCGCAGCGGCGACGCCGCATCGAAGTAGTCCGAATATTTGACGCCCTCCTGTTCCCTGCCTTTTACGAGCCGGGAGTGTACGATCCCCTCGCGGGCCGCCGTGCGGCGCACGCTGTTGCGGGCGCGTTCGTCCTCCGACACCCGCTCGGCGATGATGTCGCGCGCCCCGGCTATCGCCTCCTCCGGAGTCGGCACGTCGGCCGTGACGAAACGCTGCGCCTGCCGTGCGATGTCGTGCGAATGCTGCGCCATGATGCTGTTCGCCAGCGGCTCCAGTCCGCGTTCGCGCGCCACGGTCGCCCGCGTCCGCCGCTTGGGTTTGTAGGGCAGGTAAATGTCCTCCAGCTCCACGGCTTCCCAGCACGCTTCGATGCGTTTGCGAAGTTCGTCGGTCAGTTTTCCCTGCTCGCCGATCGTCGTGAGAACGGTCTGTTTGCGGGCTTCGAGTTCGGTGAGTTTCTCCAGCTGCTCCTTGACGGCCCCGACCTGCAGTTCGTCGAGCGAGCCGGTCACCTCCTTGCGGTAGCGGCTGATAAAGGGTATCGTCGCGCCGTCGCGCAGCAGGCGTACCGTGCCCTCCACCTGCCGGAGGGCGATTCCGAGTCTTTGTGCTATGATCTGTTCGGTCATTGTCGGTGTATGTTGAGATGCAAAGATAGGAAATTGCCGCGATTTCGGAAGCCGGAGCTGAAAACGTTTCCGTCGCTGCATATGCCGGAATACGAAAAAAGTATGCCGGAAAACGGCATGCCTTCGTATGGGGGTATCGGACGATTCGCCTCTCTTGCCCGGCCCTTTCCCGAATGCGGATCAGTACCCGAACTTCGCGGCCGCCAGCCGCATACGGCCGATGATATCGACTCCGAACGGACAGTTGCTCCGGCAGCGGCTGCAGGCGATGCACTCCGAAGCGTGGTGCGCCAGCAGTCTGTAATGTTCGCGCACGGTTTCGGGCACTTCGTCCTGCGCCAGCGTCAGGTTGTAGTATTTGTTCACGCTTGCGATGTCGATCCCCGCCGTGCAGGGGGCGCAGTGGCCGCAGTACATGCAGTGGCCTTCCCACGAGAACCGGCCGAGTCCGGTCAGCGCCTGCGTGTAGTCGCGTTCGGCGGCAGTCGCCGTGCACCATGCGAGGGCGGCCTCGATTTCGGCCCGGCTGCGGCATCCGGCCATCACGGCCGCCACGCCGGGGCGCGTCAGGGCGTATTCGATGCACTGCACCGGAGTCATCGGCCTGCCCAGCGGCGAGTTGGTTTCGCTCAGCAGGTCCCCGCCGCCGTACGCCTTCATCACGTCGATCGCTACGCCCTCGCGCTCGCAGAATTCGTAGAGCCGCTGACGTTCGGGGTCGATGTTGTGCAGCTCCTGCGCATAGCTTTCGTCGGCCCAGAGCGTGTCCACGTCGTCGCTCGGCGGCAGCAGGTCGTAACAGGGATTGAGCGAGAACATCAGCACGTCGATCAGCCCGGTTTCCGCGGCCTGCCGTGCCACGGCGGGGTTGTGGCTGCTGATGCCGATATGGCGCAGGCGCCCTTCCGACTTCAGCCGCAGTGCCAGTTGCAGAATCGGTCCGTCCAATACTTCCCGCAGGTCGGCTTCGGCATCGACGTAGTGGATCATGCCTATATCGACGTAATCCGTCCCCAGCCGCGCGAGCAGGTCGTCGAACGCCGCCAGTGTCTTCTGCGGGTCGCGCGTGCGGAGATACTGGCCCTCTTCCCATACCGAACAGAGGTGCCCCTGTATGACGAATCCTTCGCGTCGTCCGGCCAATGCCGCGCCGATGCTGCTGCGCAGTTCGGGGTTCGAGGCGTAGAGATCGAGGAAGTTGATTCCGTTTTCGATTGCGAAGTCGAAGTCGGCCCGCACCTCCCCGGCAGGTCTGTTCATGAATCCCTCGCAGCCCAGCGCGACGGCGCTGACACGCAGTCCCGTGCGGCCCAGAGTCCGGTACTCCATGCTATTTCAGTTCGATGAGTTCGTATTGCTGCGAACCCAGCCCTATGGCTTCGGCGTGTTCCAGCGTGTGAATGCCGTGGCGCGACTCCATGCGCTCGATCAGGTGTACTTTTCCCGGATCGGGCGATGCGTACACCAGATCGACGCATGCCTTGTCCAGCGCCACGGGGTCGAGCGAGGCGAGGATGCCGATATCGCCCATCTTCGGCTCTTCGGGATGCGCGTCGCAGTCGCAGTCTACCGAAAGGTTGTTCATTACGCTGATGTAGAGAATCTTGTCGCCGCAGTGGTCGGCGACCGACTTGGCCGACTCGGCCATCGACTCCAGAAAATCGTCCTGCGCCGGAAGGTTGCTCCACATTTCGGCGGCGTTTTTGGTTTTCCCGGCCGAGTGTATCCACGCCTTTCCGGCCGACGACGCGATGCCGATCGAAATGTTCTTGACCGCACCGCCGAAACCGCCCATCGCGTGTCCCTTGAAGTGCGACAGTACAACCGTAAAGTCATAACCGGGGTAGTGCGAACCGACGAAGTTCTCTTTCAGGTGCTTTCCGCCTTTCACCGGCAGGCTCACCTCGCCGTCGGCATCCATGATGTCCACCGGGGCGATGGCCGTGAAGCCGTGGTCGGCGGCGGCCTTCAGATGGTCTTCCGTATGTGCGCGTCCGCCGCCGTAGGCGGTGTTGCACTCGACGATCGTGCCGCCGACTTTGGTCACGACATCCTTTATCAGCTCCGGCTTGAGGTAATTATGCCCGCCCGGTTCGCCCGTCGAGAGTTTGACGGCGACCTTTCCCGTCGCGGGACGTTCCAGCGCCTCGTAGATACGCACCATGTTCTGCGGCGTAATCTCGCGGATGAAGTATACTTTGGGGGTTTCGGCCTTTTCGCCGCCGCCCTGAGCCGACCCGCATGCCGTGAAAGGCAGGACCGACAGCAGTGTGATCGCATACATTTTAATCATGTCGTTGAGGTTTATTTGCGTAACAGGTAATTGATGATCAGGTAACCGCCCGCCACCTGCGCGAGCATGCCGGGAATCCCGATGCGGAAATCCTGCACGGCGGCGGCCGCCGAACCCGTGAAGGCCCATTCGCCCAGCGCGCCGAACAGCTGGTAGAAGAGCACCACGCCCGCCAGCAGCGGCAGCGTCGCGCGGCCGAACCGCCGTGCGGCGAATCCGGCGCCTGCGGCCAGCAGTACGGACTTGAGCAGAATCGCAGGCAGCGCCGCGGCGGCGGGCATTCCGAACAGCGCGGAATTGACCAGCGGCGACAGCACGGCGGTAAGCAGACCGACGCGCCAGCCGTATTTGTAGGCTCCGACGAGCGTGAAGAAGTAGATCGGCAGCCACCGCAGGCCGCCCTGCGGCACCGAATGACAGATTTGGGGCAGGACGATGTTGCCTGCGACGAAGAGCGCTGCCGCGAGGTAGGTTTTTGCATCGCGGTAATCGAGCGAATAGAGTTTTACAGCCGTTGTTTCCATATGGTTCTTTGTTTAGTCGTATTCGAAAATGGTGTTTGCCGGACGGTTTTAAAAATCGAAGTTCACGCCTCCGAAGACCGTCGCCCGGGGCATCGGATATCCGGCGTTGATTTCATAACGCTGCGCCAGCAGGTTTTCGCCGCGGGCGAAAAGCGATATGCAGCGGCCGACGCGCAGCGAGGCCCGCAGGTTCCACAGTACGAAATCCTCGGTCGTTTCGGTTCCCCGGCCGTTGGTCCTGACCGACGTGTAGAGTCCCGCGACGTACTGCACTCCTGTCGATACCGACCAGCGTCCCCGGGTGAAGTCGGCTTCGGCATAGAGTTTATGCTCCGGCGCCGCTATCACGGGGTTTTCCATGTGCAGGAAACTGTAATTGGCATTCACCGACCACGAGTCCGAAATGCGGTAGGCCGCCTGCGTCTCGACGCCCGTGTTGTCGATCCGGCCCGTATTCATGTTCAGGGGCGTGGTTCCCTCGCGGGGCACGGCGACGATCAGGTTTTCGCCGTCGATGTAGAAGAGATTGATGCCGTAGGACAGCCGTCCGCCCATGAGACGCTGCGAAAAGGCCACTTCGTAATTCCACATCCGCTCCGGCCGCAGGTCGGGATTCTGCGGCGGGAACATGTACATTTCGCGAATCGTCGGATAGCGGAAACCCTTCGAAGCCGAGGCCTTCAGCTCCGCGGCGTGCGGCAGGTGGAACGACAGTCCGGCCTGCGGGACCCACTCCGTGCCGACGTGCGACTGACGGTCGATGCGTACCCCTGCGTCGAGGGTCAGCCACCGGCCCAGATGCTGGCGGAAATCGACGTAACCGGCCACCTCGTGCTGGGTCTTGTCGGCGATGTCGGAGCGCTCGCCCCTGCGTTCGCCCTCGACGTATTTGTTCCACGCTTCGCCGCCGAAACGGTAGTAGTCCACGCCTGCGGTCAGGCGGTTGCCTTCGAACAGCTGTACGCTCTGAAACCACGACACCCCGGTCATATTGTCGCGTGAGTTGAAACGGTATGGTTTGGGGTTGTTCGTGTCGTCGGGATCGGCCGTGTAGCCGTCGTTGATCCGGTGCCGGCCCCAGTTGTAGAAGATGCTCAGCGCACCCGAAGTTTTTCCGTAGTCGTTTTCCACCGCGAAGGAGGTCATGCCGCGCGTGATGCGCTGGTCGGCGTCTATCATCGGATTGGTAACGGCGCCGGGCTGCGAGGCGTTGAAGTGCGTGACGTTCACGTCGGCATGCACGCTCCATGCGCCGGAAATCTCATAGCCTGCTTTGGCGTAGCCGCCGTATTGTTCGAATCCCATGTCGGCGCGGTGGCCGTCGGTGCGGTTGTACGACCCGCTGACTACCGACGTGAAACGCCCGGCCCGGATGCGGTTCGTCAGCTCTGTCTGCAGGGTATTGTAGGAGCCGTAGCCGATATCGGCGTTCGTGCGCACGCCGTTCTCCCGCATTTTGCGCGTCACGATATTTACGACGCCGCCCATGGCGTTCGAGCCGTACAATACCGACGCCGGACCGCGCAGCACTTCGACCCGTTCGGCCATCAGCGACTGGTAGGCGTCGGCGATCGGATGGCCCATCAGACCCATATACTGCGGATGTCCGTCGATGAGCACCATCAGCCGCCCCGCTCCGCCGCTCAGGCCGCGCAGCGACAATCCGCCCGCCGCACCGTCCGAAACCCCGTACCCCATCACGCCGCGCGCCGTGGCGAACAGCCCCGGCACCTGCTCGGTCAGGGTCGGCAGCAGCGACGGCTCCCGATTGTGTTCGATCCGTTCACGGTCCACCACCGACACGGTCATCGGCAGATGGCGGATGTCCGAGGCGTAACGCGCTCCGGTGACGACGATCGAGTCGATTCTGACATCCTTCTCCGTCGGGATCTCGGCCTGCGGCATTTCGGCATGCACCGCAGGGAAAAGTCCCGTGCAGAGCAGCAGCAAACTCCATTTATTCATTTTGTTCCTTCATTTTACAGATAAATCCTTCGATCAGCGGCAGACACGCTTCGGCCGTCTGCGCCGAGGCGCAGAGCCGTTCTACGGGACATATCCCGTCGCCCGCGCGGTTGACGATATGGGGTACGGCGACCGTGTAGGCGACCGTTTTGCCCGCAGCGTTGAGCAGATCGAGGGCCGCATGGCTCACCACGTCGGCGAAAAGCTCCTTCACGCCGCCCAGAATCATCAGCGCCGCCGCGCCTTTGCCGACCACCTTGTCGGCTACGAAAGCCCCGTCGAGCAGCTGCGGCTCTTCGCGCAGCAGCCTGTAGAGGTCCTTCACGCCCCGTTCGCGGAAAATCCGCGCTTCGTCCCCGTTGCGGACGACGCACGAACACTTCTCGGCGAACAGCAGTCCGATCGTCTGCTCCTTCTGTTCTTTTGTCATAGTCTGTGCCGTTTCTCTTTTTCCGGATTCGCACCGTTTCGGGTCCGCCCGTAATTTCACATTGCAAAGATATTCGATTCCGCGTTATTGTCGGCTACCCCGATTACGGTTCGTCATACCATTTTTACAGAATCGCATTCCGGCTGCTGCGGGGCGCGGTTTTTCTCTGTCCGCTTCTGCTTTTGCAATCCGTTTTCCGGCCTTCTGCCGGACGACGAAAAAGCCTGCGGCCATCAAGGCCGCAGGCTTTTCGGAGTAAGGTCTTCTCCCGTTCGGAGG
>JAJPZH010000083.1 GCA_021204515.1 Alistipes sp.
ACGTCGGGCAGCGTCACGGCGTAGTAGCCGCACGAAGCCCGCTCGTCGTCATGCGAAAAGAAATAGGGCTGCAAGACGCACTCGCCGTCGCGGATCACGATTTCGCGCGTGGTCGGATGGAACAGAATATCCGCCAGATCGGCGCATCCCGTACCGCTCAGGTGCGTGTGCGAAAAACCGTCGATCGTCGTGTCGCTGTAATGATAGCCCGAGCAGGCGTCCCAGTTGCCGGCGCGGGTGTCGGGACTCAGCTGCACCATGCCGAAAGGCGTGGTGGCGCCCGGATAGGTATGACCGTGGAATCCGGTGCCGATGAACGGGTTCACATAATCGACGGGATCGGCGGACCGCGGCGAACAGCCAAGGACCGCGAGGGCCAGCAGCAGAAGGGTAAAGTTTTTGGTCATAGCAGTAGTCGGTAGTGCGAACCGCCCGGAAAATGCAAATCGAAGACAGTGAAGGCCGGGAGCAATCGTGAAAACTCGTTTTCAAAGTTGCCGGGGCGCATTCTATCCAAGGAGACGCATCCTGTCCAAGACTGAGTCAAAGATACGGATTCCGGAGCGATATTGCAACACCGTTTTTCCTCTCTTCGTCCTTCCGAAGCCGGTCGCGGTTTAGGTCATACAAATATAGAAAAGCGATTGCGCCTCGTTGTGGCTATTTGCGCTTTTACTTCCTCAAATTGCGCAGAACCGTCGTTTCCCGCCCTGAATCCCGGAGCGCGGCCCGTCGCCGCCGAAAAATCGGGAAAAATGCCCGGATTTCCGAAAAAAAAGCTATCTTTACCGTCGAACGGACACTATCCGAACAATGGCACGCGTAATTTTCCTGACCGACTTTTCCGAAGCGTACGCCCGAGAACTGCTGCTCGGCATGGCGCGCTATGCGCACGACACGGCGCAGGCGTGGAGCCTTTGCCGCCTGCCGCTGTCGATACGCGACAAATTCGGCATCGAAGCCGTCGTGGAGTGGGCGCTGCGCATGAAGGCCGACGCCGTGATCGGCCAGTTCTACAACACCGACAACGTCGAACTGTTCCGCAAGAACGGGATCATAGCCATCGCACAGGACTTCAAGAAACGCTTCACCACCATCCCCAACATCACCGGACCCCACTATTCGGCGGGCAAGATGGCCGCCGAATATTTTCTGCAAAAGGGCTTCCGCAACTTCGCCTTCTACGGTACGCGGGGCATCGACTTCTCGGACGAGCGCTGTCAGGGTTTCCGCGAAACGATCGAGGCGGCGAATCCCGAATTCACCTTTTCGTCGCTGCGCAGCAGCGCCCAGAACGATTTGTGGTACTACGACTCGACGCAGCTCATCACGTGGCTGCAGTCGCTGCCCAAGCCGGTGGCGATCATGGCCTGCGACGACAACCAAGCGTATCATATCACCGAGGCGTGCCTGCAGATCGAGGGGGGGGGAAATTCCCGCATCCCCAACGATATCGCCATTTTGGGCGTGGACAACGACGAGACGATCTGCAAACTCTCCGCTCCCAACCTTTCGTCGCTCAATCAGGGTGTCGAACAGGGCGGCTACGACGTGGCGCGCCTGATCGACCAGCTGATCCGCGACCCCGAGGCGGAGTGGAAGGACGTTATGGTGATGCCGACCCACATCGTCACGCGGCAATCGACCGACATCTACGCCAACAACGACCCGCACATCGCCGAAGTGCTGCGCTACATCCATGAGAACATCAGCCAGAAAATCACGGTCAACGAGCTTGTGAAACTGGTCCCTCTGTCGCGCCGCCTGCTCGAAACCCGCTTCAAGAAAAGCATGGGCACCTCGATCTACGACTACATCATACAAGTCCGCATCGAAAAGATGATGCAGCTGCTCTGCGAAGGCCAGAGCGTCTCCGAAGCGGCCGCCGAACTGGGTTTCTCCGACATCAAGAACGTCTCGCGCACCTTCCGCCAGCTCAAGGGCATCACCCCCTCGGAATACCGCGACCAGTTCGCGCCCAAAAGATGGTGATCCGCTGCGAACACCTCTTTTTTCCGTCCGGAACGCCGACCGCAGCCTGTCGTTTCAGCCGCCGCAGGCCTTTCCCTTACAGGCGCCGACCTCGTCTCCGGTTCGGCGAACGATCTATTTTTTAGCGCATCCCCGCCTGTTTTTCCGCGGGATTCATTATCTTTATGCACGATAAACCAATACCGCAAACCATGACTTTAAAACCGCTTCTCCTGTTTCTCTGCTCCGCATGCGCCCTGCCGCTCATGGCCCAGAAAAACTACACGCTGACCTCTCCCGCCGGGACGCTGCAGGCCGCCGTCGCCGTCGGCTCCGACCTCCGCCTTTCGCTTGCGGCCGACGGCCAGACCATTCTCGCCCCCTCGCCCGTGGCCATGACGCTCGCCGGAGGCGAAACGCTGGGCGCAACCCCCAAAGTGACCAAAATCCGGAAGAGTTCGGCCGACGAGACGATCGCTTCGCCCTTCTACAAGAAAACGAGCGTAAGGGACCGCTACAACGAACTGACGCTTTCGCTGCGCGGCGACTACGGACTGACCGTGCGTCTTTACGACGACGGACTGGCCTACCGTTTCACCACCCGCAAAAAGGATAAGTTATTCATCGAAAACGAATTGGCGGCTTTCAACTTCCCGGCCGACTATACGGCCTATGCCCCCTATGTCGCCCGCGGCAAATCGGGCGATTTCGAGTCGCAGTTCTTCAATTCGTTCGAAAACACCTACACCCGGCAGCCGCTCACCAAGCTCGATCCCGGACGGCTGATCTTCCTGCCGATGCTCGTCGAACTGCCCGGCGGCCGCAAAATGGTCATCACGGAGGCCGATCTGGCGGGCTATCCGGGACTTTACCTCAACGCCTCGGCGGAAGCCCCGCAGCTCAAAGGCGTCTTCGCGCCCTACCCCAAAACTCTGGAACAGGGCGGCCACAACCGCCTGCAGATGCTGGTCACCGGGCGCGAAAACTACATCGCCGCCACCGAAGGGACACGCTCGTTCCCGTGGCGCGTCGTGATCGTCTCGAAGGACGACAGCCGACTGCTGGACAACGACATGGTCTACCGGCTGGCTCCCGCATCGAAAATCGCCGACACCTCGTGGATCAAACCCGGCAAGGTGGCTTGGGACTGGTGGAACGCATGGAACCTCTACGGAGTCGGCTTCAGGGCGGGCATCAACAACGACACCTATAAATACTATATCCAGTTCGCGGCGGACCACGGGCTGGAATACGTGATCCTCGACGAGGGCTGGGCCGTAAACAAGCAGGCCGACCTGATGCAGGTGATTCCCGAAATCGACCTGCCCGAACTGGTCGAATACGCCCGTCAGCGCAACGTGGGCATCATCCTCTGGGCCGGATACCACACTTTCGACCGCGACATGGAACAGGTCGTGAAACATTACGCCGACATGGGCGTCAAGGGTTTCAAAGTGGACTTCATGGACCGCGACGATCAGCCGATGGTCGATTTTCTGCACCGCGCCGCCGAAGTCTGCGCCGAACACCGGATGCTGCTCGACTACCACGGCATCTTCAAACCCACGGGACTCGGCCGCACATGGCCCAACGTACTCAACTACGAAGGCGTATTCGGCTTGGAACAGCTCAAATGGTCGCCTGCGACGGTCGATATGGTGACCTACGACGTTACGATGCCCTTTATCCGCATGGTCGCCGGACCAATGGACTACACGCAGGGCGCCATGCGCAACGCCGCGAAGAACAACTACCGTCCCGTGAACAGCGAAGCCAATGAGTCAGGGCACCCGCTGCCGCCAGCTGGCCGAGTACATCGTTTTCGAATCGCCGATCACCATGCTCTGCGACTCGCCTTCGAACTACCTGCAGGAAACAGAGTGTTTCGGATTCATCGCCGGGATTCCGACCGTCTGGGACGAAACCGTGGCCCTCAAGGGTTCGGTCGGCGAATACATCGCCATCGCCCGCCGTTCGGGCGACACGTGGTATGTCGGCGCGATGACCGACTGGTCGCCGCGCGAACTGGAACTCGACCTGTCGTTCCTTCCCGCAGGCAGTTACGAGGTGGAGAGCTTCGCCGACGGCATCAACGCCGACCGTGCGGCCCGCGACTACCGGAAGCAGATCGCCGTGCTTCCGCAGGACCGCAGACTGAAAATCCGGATGGCTCCGGGCGGCGGCTATGCCGCGCGCATCTGCGCACAGTAATCCTCCGGCCCTTCCGTAAAGGCGGGCCGGCACGGGATACGCCGAACGGTACGAATAGGCTTTACGGTAGAGATACGCCGAAACCACCCGATGGGCCGAAACCGCCCGACACACCGGTCCGACCGAAGAGCGCCGATCAAAGAACATCCCTGAACGTCAAAAAAAGCAGCAGCCATTCGAGGCCGCTGCTTTTTTGGGTCATACGCCGGTCCGTCCGGAGGTTGAATTCATCCGGCGCCCGAATCATCCGGCAACCGGCACGGCAGGAAGTCAGATCGTCACGCCGCCCCGCAGCCGGATATCCTCGGACGACGATCCCACGAAGATATTGAAATCGCCCGGTTCGGTCACGAAACCGTGCGAGAAGACGTCGTAAAAGCGGAAAGCCTCGTCGGTCAGCACCACCTCGACGCGCTTCTGCTCGCCCCTCTTCAGGAAGACCTTTTCGTAGCCTTTCAGCTCTTTGGCAGGACGCGGCACGCTGGCTTCGACGTCGCCCACGTAGACCTGCGCCACCTCGGCGGCATCCATGCCTCCCGTGTTCTTCACGGCGAACGACACGACTACCCCGCCGTCGCGTTTCCCGATCTTCAGGTCCGAATACTCGAACGTCGAATAGCTCAGTCCGTAGCCGAACGGATAGAGCGGCTTCACCCCGCTGCGCTCGTAACCGCGGTAGCCGACGAATACGCCTTCGCCGTACGTAACGCGCTTCTGCAGGGTGTTCTTGCGGTGGGTACGCGCCACATTCTCGTAATAGCAGTCGCATGTCGGATTGTCCCCGGCACGGCGCTCGATGGAGATCGGCAGACGGCCGCTGGGCGAAATCCGGCCCGTCACGATCTCGGCGATCGCCTGACCGCCCTGCTGTCCGGGATACCACGCCATCAGAATCGCCTTGGCCTTGTCGCCGAACGTCGAGAAATCGACACCGCCGCCGCTGTTAATTACCACGATCAGATTTTCGTTGAGCGCCGCCAGCCGGGCTATCTCTTCGGACTGCCCTTCGGGAAGCGCGAAGGTCCGGTCGTGATTCTCCCTTTCGTTGGAACTGTCGAATCCGGCGCAGTAGATCACGGCGTCGGCCCGGGCGATCCGGGCATCCTCGGCGCGGGGATCGGCGGTCGCATAGCCGAACGACACTTCGGCCGACGAGGCGTTGTCGAAATATTCCAACCGCAGATCGTACCTCCGGCCGGCCTTCATTTCGACACTCCCCTTGCGGGTCGTCGCGCTGTGGTTGCCCCAGTCGGCGAGCACCTCTTCGCCGTCCACGAAGAGCCTGTAACCGTCGTCGCCGCGCATGACAAACGAAGCCGTGCAGTCGGATTCGGGAACGAACACGCCGGTCCAGCGAATCGAGAAGCCGTCGGCGGGAAGTCCTTCGGCCGGAGCCTTCTCCTTCCAGTTGAAGCCGATTTTCGTATCGACGCGCGTCAGCGCAGGAGTTCCCCCGAAATGCTTATCGGCGAAGTACTCGCCCCTGAGTCCCGGCGTTTTGCAGTCGGCCGAAGTGTAGACCATGCCCTGAGCGGCCATATCGCTCGCCGAAGGGAGGTTTCCGAAGATCGCAACCTTGTATTTTTTGCCCATCGCCTGCATACCCTCGCCGACCGAAACCGTCGAGAAGGGATGTACGAAACCGCTGCCGCCGCCCGTCGGGATGTTGCCCGAATTGGGTCCCAGCACCACGACATCGCGCTGCTTGGTCAGCGGCAGAAAGGCCCCGTCGTTCTTGAGCAGTACCACGCCCCCGCGCGCCACGTCGAGCGCCGCAGCGTCCGAGAAGGGATTGCGTTCGGGAATAGCGGGATCGAGCTGTTGGCGGTCGAAAAACCCGAACGCAATGAGCGTCTGGAGGATATGCTGACACTTCAGGTCGATCGTACGTTCCGGCACCACGCCCGATTCGATGAGCGGACGCAGGTTTTCGGCGTTCATAAACCGGCCGCTCGGCATCTCCAAATCGAGTCCCCGGTTGGCGGCACCCTCGGCCGAATAGGTGGCGTTCCAGTCGGACATGAAGATTCCCTCGAAGCCCCACATCCCGCGCAGAATGTCGATCGCAAGCTGCCGGTTCTCCGTCGTATGCTGGCCGTTGACGAGGTTGTAGCTCGACATCACGGCGCCGACGCCGGCCTTCTGGACCGCCTTGCGGAAAGCCGGGAGGTAAATCTCGTGAAGCGTACGCTCGTCAATATCGGAGCTTACCTGATGACGGTCCCACTCCTGATTGTTGCCCGCGAAGTGTTTGATCGTCGCCATCACCCCCTCGGACTGCATCCCCTCGATATAC
>JAJPZH010000292.1 GCA_021204515.1 Alistipes sp.
TACGACGACTTTACCAAAGAATACGGGTGGGCTGAGAAAGGCAAGAGCGTACCGTTCAGAATCGACGAACGGAAGTGGGCCGACGCCTATTTCAAAACCGTACTCGAACCGATGGAGCGCGACGGCGTGGACTTCTGGTGGCTCGACTGGCAGCAGTGGAAAGAATCGAAATACACCCCCCAGCTTTCGAACACGTTCTGGCTCAACCACACCTTCTTCAACCATGCGGAACGCCAGAATCCCGGACTGCGGCCCTTCATCTACCACCGCTGGGGCGGTCTGGGCAGCCACCGTTATCCGCTGGCGTTCTCGGGCGACACCTACGCCACATGGTCCATGCTCGCCTACCTGCCCTACTTCACGGCTACGGCTTCGAACGTCAACTACGGCTGGTGGGGCCACGACATCGGCGGCCACATGTTCCATAAAGCGCAGAAAGCGACCGATCCGGAGCTTTACACGCGCTGGCTGCAATACGGCGTCTTCACTCCGATTTTCAAAACCCACTCGACCAAAGACCCGCGCATCGAACGCTGCATCTGGTGCTTCCCCGACCACATGTTCCTCATGCGCGACGCCATCCGCCTGCGCTATACGCTGGCACCCTATATTTATAATGCGGCCCGCGAGAATTACGATACGGGCGTCGGCATGTGCCGCCCGATGTACTACGACTACCCCGAACTGGACAAGGCGTACGAGACGCCCGAACAGTTCATGTTCGGCAACGACATCCTCGCCACGACCATCACCCAGCCGGTGGACAGCATAACGGGTCTGGCTCCCCGCACGATCTGGTTCCCCGAAGGGAAGTGGTTCGACTGCGCGACCGGCTCGATGTACGAAGGCGGACGTACCGAGGAGCTGCACTACACGCTGGCGGAGAATCCCTATTACGCCAAGGCAGGTTCGATTATTCCGATGAACCCGGCGACGGTAAAAAACCTCCAGCAGCCGTGCGATACGCTGGTGCTCACCTTCATTCCGGGCGGCGACGGGCAGTTGCGCCACTACGAGGACGACGGCATGAGCCAGCAGTACAAGACGGACTACGCCGTGACGACGGTCTCGAAAAAGCAGGACGGAAATACGCTGCGCGTACGGATTTCGCCCCGCGAGGGTTCGTATGCGGGGGCTTCCGACAGCCGCAGCTACGAACTGCGCTTCCCGGCCGTATTCCCGCCCAAGTCTGT
The DNA here is from genome assembly GCA_021204515.1 of Alistipes sp. Classification (GTDB taxonomy): domain Bacteria; phylum Bacteroidota; class Bacteroidia; order Bacteroidales; family Rikenellaceae; genus Alistipes. Next base: position 1,194 of record JAJPZH010000292.1, read on the forward strand.
AAAGGTCAACGGCAAAGAGCTGGCCTACTCGCGCTTCCCGAAGGCCGGGGAGTGGACCTACGACGGCTACACGCTCGCGCCGGTGATTTACACGGGCACGACGGCCTGCGACGCTCCGGTGGAGATCGAACTCGCGTTCGACGACTATGCGACGGCGCATCAGGCCGACCTGTACGGCATGAGCGGCGTCTTCAAACGCTGTCTCGACCTGACCGTCGAATTCAAGACCGAGCAGGGCGCACACAGCGAGCCTTACCTGATGCTGCCCGAGGAGTACCTGCGCGTTTCGCAGTGCCCGAACTTTATCCTCGAAGAGCCGTTCCGCATCGCCGAATTCATCGGAGCCTATGCGAAGAACAAGGCCGCACTGTTCGAAAAGACCGATTCCATGACCATTATCGGCGACAACTTCAAACAGCGACTTAAGGCCGTGATCGGCAGTGTGAAATAACCGGACGACATACCGGAATAAGAAATCCCCGCGAATTTGCGTCGCGGGGATTTTGTTTTACGATTTACATGCTCCGGCTTCATTCCGGATTATTTTTTCAGGCTTTGTCGCTACGGCCCGGGTTCCAGCTTTTGCGCATCCGGCATTCGATGCCCGGCGTCGCGTCGTGCGCCATCGTTTCGACGAGGTCATCCCACGACTCCGTGACCCAGCCGATCCGTTCCCGGCAGTGTTTCAGCACCTCGACAGCCCAAATCCGCACTGCGACTTTCGTACCGGGATCGACAGCCCACTGCGCCGCCGTCTCGGCGATACGGTCCAGCGAGGAGAAGTCGGGCGTATAACGTCCCAGCAGATCGGCCATGATCTTTGCGAAATGGCGCTGCGCACTCGGGTCCGCACAACCGGGAAAGTCCCTGTCGCAGAACGCCCCGGCAAAGGGCATGAACGCATCGGGAGCCGCAAAATAGATTTTTTCGAGCACATAGGCGCTGCGGAACGTTACTTTGTGTCTCGCAGGCTTCGGCAGATGCCCGTACTGGGAGGTTGCCACCCTGTAGAGCAGGTCCACCGCATCCGCGTCACGCACACGCCGGGCCACCGTGTCGGCGAAGTCCGAATAGAACCGCTCCGAGAGACTCCTTACCAGTTCCGCTTCGGTCATATGTCGGCAACGGGATTAAAACAGACTTTTCTTCGAGGTCGTGACGACGAAATCCTTCAGGTAGAAAGGTTCGAAGTAAGCGATATCCTCCGTACGGCCTTCGTCGAGCGCCTGCTGGGCCAGCCGGGCGAGGCCGCGGGCCGAGGGGGCGACTTCGACGAATTCGGCGCCGGCAAGCACGTCGGCGCACTTGCGGGCGCCACTGCCGAAAATCACGAACGGGCGCCCCTGCGACCTGAATTCCCGGAAGCTGTCGGCATCGATCACCTCGGCCGAAACCTCGTTCTGCGGGCGGCCCTGCGCATCGAAAACCTGCGCATAAACCTCCATACGACGGGCATCGACCATCGGGCACAGCAGAGCACGGTCCCAATCGGCGACGGAAAGGATACCCGCTTCGTAATCTTCGCGGGCGACTTCCGTCAGCGCGTCGAGCGACCCAACGGCGATCAGCGGCTTCCGCAAACCGTAGCACAGTCCTTTGGCGAACGACACGCCGATACGCAGTCCGGTATAGGAACCGGGACCTTTACCGACCGCCACGGCATCCAGTTCATCGGGCGCAATACCCGTCTCGCGCAGAAGCTCATCGACAAATACGCCGACCTTGCGGGCATGATCGCGCCCCTCGTCGCTCTCGCGCAGCGAAAGCAACTCCCCGTCTTTCGCAATACCGACCGAACAGATGTCCGTACCGGTCTCGATACAAAGAATAAGACTCATATGATTTTGTAATTTACCTCCTCAACTTCCGCTCCCACCGGCGCATACGCCGCCCGTGACGTCATTCATAAATCCATTTTCCAAAGCGACTCCGCGGAGAAAAACTTCACGCCGTTTCCGGGACAAAAGGCCAGCGACGCCCGTCAAATCACCCCCAGATGCGCCAACGCCTTTGCGATGCCGTCGTCATCGACCGAAGCGGTAACGTAGTCGGCGGCGTTCAGCGCTTCGTCGCAGGCGTTGCCCATCGCCACGCCGACTCCCGCGGCACGCAGCATCGCCACGTCGTTGCCGCCGTCGCCGAAAGCCGCGACCTCGGCCGCCGAGAAGCCATAACTGCGCATAAACTCTTCCATTCCGGTCGCCTTGTCGATGCCGGCGACATTGACATCGGCGAAAATCGGACACCAGCGGCTCGCCGCGAGCGCCGGCAACTGGGCCATGACCCGCCGCTGGGTCTCCGCGTCGAAGTAGAAACAGAGCTGACAGCATTCGACCCGGCCGAAAAGTTCACGCAGGTCGGTCTGTTCGGGAACCGGATGCGCCACCATATGCGCGACACGTTCGACTTCGGGCGTCACACGATTGACGAAAACGCCCTCCTCCAGTTCGAGCGCCATCGCAAAGCCCAATTCCTCGGAAAGCGCCAAAGCGCGTTCGAAATCATTGCGCGGAATCAGGTGCTGGCTGACAATGCGGCCGTCGGCCGCCACACAGCGGGCGCCGTTGAGCGACACCACACCCTCGTAAGGAATTCCGTCGAGCGGTCCGAGATCGTTCGCGGCGCGCCCCGTGGCGATAAAGAGCCGCGTGCCGCGCTCATGCGCCAGCGCCAGCGCCCGAAGCGCCGAAACGGGAATTTCATGCGTTTCGAAGCTGATCAGCGTACCGTCCACATCCAGAAAAAGTGCCCGTATCATCGTCTGTAGTTTTTCATCGCCTTGTCGATCTCCCGCTTGGCGTCGTTTTCTTTCAGGTATTCGCGTTTGTCGTAGGTCTTGCGGCCGCGGGCAAGTCCGATGACGATCTTCACCAGCCCGCGCTCGTTGAGAAACATGCGCAGGCCCACGATCGTAAGGCCCTTGTCCTGTCCGGCACGCTGGAGTTTGTCCAGTTCGCGGCGGTTGAGCAGCAGCTTGCGGTCGCGGCGCGGCGTGTGGTTGTTGCAGGTGCCCCACGCGTACTCGGCGATATTGACGCCGCGGATCCAAAGCTCGCCGCGGTCGAAATAGCAGAACGAATCGGTCAGCGAAGCCCGGCCCGCACGGATCGACTTGATTTCGGTGCCGACCAGCACGACGCCTGCAACGTACTCTTCCAGAATCTCATAGTCGAACGTCGCGCGCTTGTTGCGGATATTTATATTTTTCTGTTCACTCATATACTCGGAAACGGCACAATACTTGCCTATTTATTCGCAGGGGTGGGAATCGGTCAAGGTAACTAATTCTTTTATCTTTGATATGTTTTACACATCTTTCTGTTTATTTTCTGTTTGCACACGGTATGCGTAGTGATACGTGTACGACCCGAAACCCGCCCCTTTTTTCGTTAAAAATTCAAAACACCACATATATCATTCCGGCGGCTACAAAATCAGCCGCTGCAATTTCCTTGCAATGGTCACTTTCACCTTGTTGAACCCGGCCAGCCGCTGAACCACCTCGTTCTGCTGCTCCTCGGTCAGGCTTTCGTCGGCGAGTTTGGCCTGCCACTCCTTGATATAGCCCTCGATCACCTTCGACTTGTAGAGCGTCACGGCCTTCGGCACACCCACGGCCAGCATCTCGGCATCGGTGTCGATATGAATCTCCTTACGGCGCCACAACTCGCTGGGCACGTAATTGTCGTCCGACGTGAGGATATCCACAGACACGTTGCATACCTCGGGATCGGGATGGTTAAGGAAAAAATGCGCCGGGACCTCCGCCCCGGTACCGAGCAGTTTCCACTGTTCCCGGTAGGTCGCCAGAATCTTGTCGTACAGCGGGTTGCTGAACGACAGGCCGTCATTGTCCAGTTCCATGAAGATCACCTCGGCGACGTTGCACGCCACCATCGTACGGCCCTCCTTGAAATCGAACGAGCAGTGGCCGTATTTCAGCAGGTATTTCACCAGCTCGCGTTCGAGCGCCTCGACACTGCTGCCGGCCTGAACCTGCTTCACATACTCCACCTCCGGTTCCCGCACTTCGGCGCGCCGCTGAGCCGTCTGACGGCGGACGAATTCGTCCGTCTCGCGGTCCCCCGTGGTAGACATGCGCTTGCGGGCCACCTCCGAAATGAGGATATTCTCGTCGATGTCCATGATGCGGGCGCACTCCTTGATATAGACCGACCGTTGGATCGGATCGGGAATCTGCGCGATCGACTGCACCATGTCGCCGATAAGGGCCGCCTTCCTGATCGGGTCGCCCTCGGCGTCCTGAAGCAGCAGTTTGGCCTTGAAAGCAAGGAAGTCCTGCTCGTTGGTGCGGATATACTCCTGCAGTTCGGCGGCCGTATGCGCCCGGGCGAAGGAGTCGGGGTCCTCGGGTTCGGGCAGCAGCACCACGCGCACGTTCATCCCCTCCTTGAGGATCATGTCGATACCGCGCAGCGAAGCGTGGATACCTGCCGAGTCGCCGTCGTAAATGACGGTGATATTCTTCGTAAAGCGGTTCAGCAGGCGAATCTGATCGGTCGTAAGCGAGGTGCCGGACGAAGCGACGACATTCTCGACGCCCGCCTGATGCATCGAAATCACGTCGGTATATCCTTCGACCATGATCGCGAAGTCGAGCTGCTGGATCGCCTTCTTGGCGAAATAAAGTCCGTAGAGTTCCCGCTTTTTGCTGTAAATCTCGCTCTCCGGCGAATTCTGGTACTTGGCGACCGTCTTGTCGGTGCGCAGCGTACGGCCGCCGAAAGCGACGATGCGGCCCGAAATATTATGCACCGGGAAGATCACGCGGTCGCGAAAACGGTCGTACAGCGATCCGTCGCTCTCGCGCTGGAGCGAGAGTCCCGTCGAAACCAGAAACTCTTTCTTGTACCCCGCCGCCAGCGCGTCTTTCGACATCCGGTCGCCTTTGGCCGGGCAGAAACCGAGTCCGAATTTTTTGATCGTGGCGTCGGTCATGCCGCGCTTCTGGCGGAAATAGGTCATGCCCACGCTCATTCCCTCGGTCTCATGATGGAGGTAGTCGGCAAAATAGTCGGCCGCCCAACTGTTGAGCGCGAACATGCTTTCGCGGTCGTCGTTGCGGCGTACCTCTTCTTCGGTCATCTCCTTTTCCTTGACCTCGATGCCGTAGCGCTTGGCCACCATTTTCAGGGCTTCGGGATAGGTGATGTTCTCATGCTCCATCAGGAACGTGACGGCATTGCCGCCCTTACCGCATCCGAAGCACTTGTAGACGCCTTTCGAAGGCGAGACGACGAACGAAGGGGTCTTCTCGTTATGGAACGGACAGCAGGCCTGATAGTTCACGCCCTTGCGCTTGAGCGTGACGTATTCGCCGACGATATCCACGATATTGGCGGCGGCGTAAATGCGGTCTACTGTTTCCCTGTCGATCATACCTGCAAAGATACGAATAATTCGGGAAAAGGAGCTGAAGAGCGGACTCCGAGGCGCAAAATTCCCGCAAAAAGGCTATATCCTTCTTTGCAACAGACAAAAACAGGTCGTCGTGAAAAAATCACGCAGCCAAGGGGTCGCCCGAAACGCTCCGGGCAGGCAGCGGGGTTTCGTCCGAACTTGGTTTCATAATAGGGATTGACAGGGTAGAAACGCTCGGAGACTCTCTTCAGTCCGGCATAGTATCGGAAATTAAGCCGGGCCTCATGGCGCTCCGGCAGTCATTAATACAAATACAGGCATTTTATACGAGTATTCCCATGGCTCGCAATTTATTTCGGATTTTATCGTTATTTTTGTCCTATGGATTTCAAACTCGTATCGGATTACGCCCCGATGGGCGACCAGCCGGAAGCGATCGAACAGCTCGTCGGCTCGATCCGTCACGGCTCCAAACATAACACTCTGCTGGGCGTCACCGGTTCGGGAAAGACCTTCACCGTGGCCAACGTCGTCGCGCAGCTGAACCGGCCGACGCTGGTCCTGAGCCACAACAAGACCCTCGCAGCGCAGCTTTACGGCGAATTCAGGAACTTCTTCCCCGAAAACGCCGTGGAGTATTTCGTCTCCTACTATGATTATTACCAGCCGGAGGCCTACCTGCCTTCGACGGACACCTATATCGAAAAAGACCTTTCGATCAATGCCGAGATCGAGAAACTGCGTCTGCGCACCGTCGCCACGCTGTTGTCGGGGCGCCGCGACGTGATCGTCGTGTCGAGCGTATCGTGTCTTTACGGCGCAGGCAATCCCGCGGATTTCCACGCCACGGCGATCGACATCAAAGTCGGACAGATCGTCAGCTACAAACATTTCCTCTATAAACTGGTCGAAGCGCTCTACACCCGCACCGAACGGGAACTGGAGCCGGCGACGTTCCGCGTGAACGGCGACACGGTGGACATCATGGCGGCGTTCGGCGAGTTCGGCAGCCAGTGTTTCCGCGTGATGTTCTACGACAACGAGATCGAGGCCATCCAGACCATCGACCCCGTGACGGGACAGCGCATCCATTCGCTCGACAACCTGACGCTCTACCCCACGAGTCTCTTCGTAACCACGAAGGAGCGCATCAACGGCGCCGTACAGCAGATATACCTCGACCTCGGAAAGCAGATCGAGTTCTTCGAGCGGGCCGGGCGCCCGACGGAGGCCCAGCGCATCAAACAGCGCGTAGAGTACGATATCGAAATGATCAAGGAGCTGGGGTATTGCCCCGGCATCGAGAACTACTCGCGTTACTTCGACGGCCGCAGCGAAGGCACGCGTCCGTTCTGTCTGATCGACTATTTCCCGAAAGACTATATGCTGGTCGTAGACGAGAGCCATGTGACCATCCCGCAGGTACACGCCATGTTCGGCGGCGACCGCGCGCGCAAGGAGAACCTCGTGGAGTACGGGTTCCGGCTCCCGGCAGCCAAGGACAACCGTCCGGTGACCTTCGCCGAGTTCGAGCAGCTGCAGGGCACGTCGATCTACGTCAGCGCGACGCCCGCGGATTACGAACTGATGAAGAGCGAAGGCGTGATCGTCGAGCAGCTGATCCGCCCCACGGGACTGGTCGATCCGCCGCTCGAAGTGCGCGTGACGATGAACCAGATAGACGACCTGCTGGAAGAGATCGACAAGCGGGTGAAGAACGACGACAAGGTGCTCGTGACGACCATCACCAAGCGGATGGCCGAGGAGTTGTCCAAATATTTCGACCGCGTGGGAGTGCGAAACCGCTACATCCACTCGGACGTGGACACGCTGGAACGCATCCAGATTCTGGAAGACCTGCGGGCCGGTATGTTCGACGTACTGGTGGGCGTGAACCTGCTGCGCGAAGGTCTGGACCTGCCCGAAGTGGCGCTGGTGGCGATTCTCGACGCCGACAAGGAGGGATTCCTGCGCAACGTGCGGTCGCTCACGCAGATCGCGGGGCGTGCGGCACGTCATTCGCAGGGCAACGTGATCCTCTATGCCGACACCTGCACCGATTCGATGCGCTACGCCATCGAGCAGAGCAACCGCCGCCGCGAGAAGCAGGTGCGCTACAACATGGAGCACGGCATGCTGCCGCGCCGCGCACAGCGAAGCGGTTCGGGACAGAGCACGCTGCTGACTACGCGGACCGACGTACCGGAAATCGCAGCGGTCTACCCCATCGCCGAGGATCATTACATGGCGGCGGCGGACGTACAGAAAACTTATGCCGCGAGCGAAAACCTCGATGCACTGATCGTCAAGGCGCGCGAAGACATGGAGCGTGCGGCCAAATCGCTCGACTTCCTCGCCGCGGCGAAATTCCGCGACCGGATGTACGAACTGCAAAAACTCAGGGAAGAGACCGGAAACGGGAATTCCCGCAAGATATCGCACCATGAAACGCTGTAAGATCACCATTCTCAAAACGACGATCCACGAAGACCTTGCCCGCGAATATGCCGCGCCGGGATTCACGAAGTGCCCCATGATGCGCGAAGGGCAGGTTTTTTACGCCGATTATGCGAAGCCCGCAGGATTCTGCGACGAGGCATGGAAAGCCGTATACCAATACGTATTCGCCCTGTCCCACGGCGCCGGGCAGTTCTATTACGGAGACTGGATTACCAAGGAAGGAGTTGCCATCTGTTCGTGCAACGACGGACTGCGTCCGGTAATTATGAAAATCGAACGGACGGACGAAGAATCGACGCTCGACTACGAGCCGGTACGGTAAATACGGCAGACGGCGAAAAACAGCAGCCCCTAAACAGCAGAATGGCAGGAAGGCGGAAAAGCGGCGCCCCTGCAGTACAGAACAGCACGACAGCGCGCAACGGGATCACACGACTGCAAATCGCAGACCGCAGCGGCGAGCATAATGTACCCGTAAGGATCGAGCTGCCCGGCAGCGCTCAGACCTCCGCATGGCGAAAGGTGAAATACTTGGCGGCCAGATAACTGTAGATCATCGTGACGAAAGTCGCCAGCATCTGCGACGGCGTGGCCCACAGGCCACAGAACTCCACGAAAAATTTCAGTCCGATATAATTCACGACCACCGAGCCGCCGATCGACAGCAGGTAGCGGAACAACTGCGTCCCGGTCGGCAGCGGCGAGTGGCGGAAAGTCACGTGACGGTTCAGCCAGAAGCCGGTAAAAAACGTGAACGGAAAGATAATCAGCATCGTCGCAACATACGCAGAGATAACCACGAAACCGAAGTCCAGCAGTTCCTTGTCGAGGACGAAATTATAAACCAGAAAGTAGCACACCCAGCTGAATACTACGTTCGCACCGCCGCAGACGATATAGCGGAACGTCTGCCGCGGCAGGATCGCCGCGACGGGCTTGCGGTAAAACCAGTCTACGAAACGGATTATCAGCTCTGAAATACGCATCAACGGGCAGTATAGGTCCAAAGGCCCGGGAAGCGGTCGCTGTAATTGCGGATAAAGAACGTACACGCCTCCGCATCGGCCGACTCGAACGGAGAAACCATGAACTTCGCCCCGAAACGGTAGATTCCGCAGCGCACCGAGGCATCCTTCTTCACCGCAGCGTCGGCGGCGCGCGCTGCGTTCTCCGGCGTGCTGAACACGCCCAGCACGACATAACGGCGGCCCGAGACAAGCGATGCGGGCGCATCGGCCGTCCCGGCGGAAGAGGTTTCGGAACGCTTCGCCGGGGCAATATCCTTCTGTCCGGCAGGAGCGGTCCCAGACCGGCCGGCCGCCGGATCTGCGGAAACGGCGGCAGAACCGGTATTCCTACCGGATGCAGAAATTTCCGATGCCGTTTCGGCGTTCGGTCCCGATGACGCTCCCGATGTCGTTCCGGCATCCATACCGGACGCTGGTGCCGCCGATCCAGCCGGCGCACCGGAATCTGCGGCGGAAGCGGAAATCGCCGCCACGGACAGACTGTCGGCTATTGCCGCGGAAGTGCTTGCCCCCGGTCCTGAAACGCCTTTGATCCCCGCGGTCTCCTCCGGTCCTCCGTCATAGAGTTTCAGGAATTCATTGCCTCCGAAACCGGCGGCAATCAGGATCGCCGCGATGCCGATCCACAAGGCCCAGTCGAACTTGCGGGCGGGTTTGATCCGCACAGGTTCGTGGCCCTGCGGATTGAGTCGTTTGTCGAACGCCGCATCCAGCGTAAAATGCTTGAATTTGAGCACTCCGACGCCTTCGATCGTCAGCACACCGTTTTCGAGCGTGCGGTTCAGCCAACGGTCGTAAATATCCTGCGCCTCGGCGGCGTCGCACTGTACGGCGCCAGAGATTTCAGCGACCAGCGACACACCCCGCTCCTGCGAGGTAAACGACACGGTCCGACTCGGCGGAAGCACGCTCCGCCGCGAAATGCGCCGCGCGCCGCGGCGTTCCGTATAGAGCGATCCCACACCCGGCAGGAACACCTCTCCGCCCCCGGCGAGCAAACTGCCGACGAGACGGTTGATTTCGTTTACCATCGGATAATTACTCATTTTTTCTTCTTTTTGGCAGTTGCAACCGGGGATTTCGGCACAACGGGAACCACTTCCGGCTGCGTCGCGCCCCGGTAAATCATATAAATACCCAGCAGGATGAACGGAATGCTCAGCCATTGTCCCATATCGAGCAACCATCCCTGCTCGAAGGCCTCCTGCTCGGTCTTGATGAACTCGATGAAGAAGCGCGTCAGGAAAATGCCGATCAGCCCGATACCGAACAGAATACCCGGACGGCGGCGGGCCAAGTCTTTCGCATAATAGAGCCAGCAGAGAATGCCGAACGTCGCCAGATAGCAAAGCGCCTCGTAAATCTGGGTCGGATGCACCGCTGCCGGGGCGAACTCATTCACCCATTTGGCCGAGCGGATGAACTCGAAGCCCCACGGCAGGGTCGTAGCCATGCCGAAAATCTCCGAATTGAAAAGGTTGCCCAGACGCACGACGGCACCGCCGATACCCACGGCGATCATAATGCGGTCCAGCGACCAGATATAGGGCAGTTTGTTTTTACGCGAGAAAAGCCAGAGACCGATCAGCAGGCCGATGGCGGCACCGTGGCTGGCCATACCTCCGTCGCGGAAGCCCGTGATGATGGTCCACGGCTTGCTCAGGTACTCCATCGGATCGTAGAACAGGCAGTGCCCCAGACGTGCGCCGATGATCGTCGCCAGCGTACCGTATATAAAAATAGACTCGGAGACTTTCGACGGAAGCCCCTCGCGTTTGCAGAAATTATCGAAGAATTTGGCGCCGATCAGGATTGCCAGCGCCCACATCAGGCCATAATAACGGATGTCGAGCGACCCGATGGAAAAGAACACCGGATTGAAATCCCAGACGATGCTTAGCGGTTGTATCATATTACTTTAAGTGGGTTCTATGGGTTTCTACCGTTATTTGATATCCTGCAGATTAACTTTTTTGAGCGTGAACGAGAAGGTGCTTCCCACGCCCAGTTCGCTGCGGACGGTAATGCGTTCGCCGTGCGCTTCGACAATGTGTTTCACGATAGCCAGACCGAGCCCCGTGCCGCCCTGCTCGCGCGAGCGGCCCTTGTCCGTGCGGTAGAAACGTTCGAAAACGCGCGGCAGGTCCTCTTTGCCGATACCCGAACCGTTGTCTTCGACTTCGACCAGAATCTTGTCGAGCATATCGCGGAAATGGACACGCGTCTGTCCGCCCTCCTTGCCGTAACGGATCGAGTTGATAATCAGATTGACGATCACCTGACCTATATAATGTTTGTCGGCCAGCACCCAGAAAGGCGACGGCAGGTTTTCAGCGCCCTTGACCGAAATCTTGATGTCCTTTTTATCCGCCTCCATTTCGGCCTGCTCGGCAATCTCCTTGGTCAGCGCCACGATGTCGAACCGCTCCATGTTCAGACGGTTCATGTTGCTTTCGAGTTTGGAGATCGTATCGAGATCGTTCACGATATTGATCAGCCGGTCGATGCTCTTTTCGGCCCGTTCGAGGTATTTATGGTTGATCAGTTCATCCTCCAGCCCGCCGTCCAGCAGCGTCGAGATATACCCCTGAATATTGAAGATCGGAGTTTTCAGCTCATGCGCCACATTGCCGAGATATTGTTTGCGGAACTGTTCGGTCTCCTTCAGCCGGGCAATCTCCTTGTCGTTGGTGTCGGCCCACGCCGTAAGCTCTTCGCCGATATTCTCGACGTGCTTGTCCTTCAGTTCGGAAAAGATTTCGTTGGTGTGCACGTCGCGCGAAAGCACGATCGAATAGATCGGCTTGAGCTTGTAGGCGACATACTTGCGGATGATGAACAGCGCCACGAGAGCCATGACGACGAAAACACCGGCCGCGGCGCAGAGCGTCATCCACCAGACCACATCAAGCAGGATCATCGTCACGGCGACGATGACCGCTGCGAGGAGAGCGATCCAAAGCGACGCCCCCTCCTTTGTTTTAATGTACACCATAGCTACTTCGTATATTGTTGCATGAGACGGGCGATGTATTTGCCCACGATATCGAATTCGAGGTTTACGACCGAGCCGACTTCGATACGGCAGAAGTTCGTATGCTCGAACGTATAGGGGATGATCGCCACGCGGAAGCTGGATTCCTTCGAATCGCAGACCGTCAGGCTCACGCCGTTCACCGTCACCGAGCCTTTCTCCACGGTGCAGAGGCCGCCGCCCTGCGGCTCGTATTCGAACGTAAAGTACCAGCTGCCGTCGGCGTCCTCCTTCGCGGTGCAGACGGCCGTCTGATCGACGTGTCCCTGCACGATGTGTCCGTCGAGCAGCGCATCGGGTTTCATCGAGCGTTCGAGGTTCACAAGATCGCCCGTTTTGAGCAGACCGAGATTGCTTTTGTCAAGCGTCTCTTTCATCGCGGTAACGGTATATGTGTCGTCGCAGATGTCCACAACTGTCAAACATACGCCGTTATGTGCTATGCTCTGATCGATTTTCAGCTCACTGCAAAAGTCCGCCCGAAGCGTAAAATCCTTATTCTGACGGTCGGTGCGTATCTCCACGACCTCCCCCATGCGTTCCACGATACCTGAGAACATACTTATCAACTGTTAATTATCAACTTGCCTTTCACTTTGTAGACCGACTTTATATCACTGACGTTCAGAATTATATCGTCGTAATTCTCTTTGTCGCCGGCCACCAGACGGAGTTTTTCCTCTCCGTCGGAGAGCCGAACTATCCGCAAAGTTACAATTTTTCGGCTGACAATCACATATTCGCTGCCCGGAATAATCGCATCCGGGTCTACGGCTTTCAGCAGAACCACCGCTCCCGGCGGCAGCGAGGGTCCCATGGCGCGTCCCATGTAGCACATCGCCAGATCGCACTGCCCGGCCTGCGGCACCATCAGACTATTTTCGGCTTCGAGGTGCCCGACATGGGCGATGGCCTGTTCGACATCCACATTATAAAAAGGTATCTGAACTCCGCGCAGCTTCTCGTCGGAGAACATCTGTCCTTCGCCCGTCAGCAGCCAAAGCTTGTCCACTTGGGGAAATTTCGAAACGACCCGTTCGGCCACGTCGAGCGATATGCCGTTGTTGCCACGTTTGATCTGGTAAAGGTTTTCCCCGCAGGCCAACCCGATATAACGCGCAAAATAGTTGGTCGACATGTTCGCCCACTTGATTACAGCCTCGATTCTTTGCCAATTATTCTGCTTTTCTCGCATTTTTCTAGCAATAATTAAAAAAAAATTTGCATCTTTGCAGTCCCGGTCCCGTAGTTCAATGGATAGAATATAAGATTCCGGTTCTTACGATATGGGTTCGATTCCCGTCGGGACTACAAAGCACAAGTGCAGAAATTGAAGCACTTGTGTTTTTTTGTTCAACTCCAGTCACAATCCATTATTCAACAAAAATAATAACAAATTTCCATTAGACAATAAAAAATAGCATAATTAAGCTTTTTAATAGCACAATCAGGCATAGCCGAAAAAAGTCCGCGACACAGAAGGTACGGACTTTTTCGGTCGTATTTCGTGCCTCAAAGGCACTGCAAAAGCTTGTTTCAGAGGGATTGTCAGAAGGAAAGACGGACGCCCAGCCGCAGAGTCAGCGACAGCGGCGAGTCGGTACGCGAAGTACGCAGATCGGTTTCCGTGAAATAATAGGAGACTTCAGGTTCGAAATAGAGTCCGACAAGCCCGCCCAGATCGTACTGCGCGCCCGCAGCGCCCAAAACGGACCATTGTACGCGCGGCTCGTCCATCGCCCTCGAACCGAACTTCGCGGAGACGCACTTCTCGACCATGCCGCCGGCGCCTACATATAAAGAAAAGCGTCCCGTATCCAGAAACTGCCAGTTCATACGCAGCGGCACGCCGATAAAATGGAGCTTCTGGCTGATATCCTGCCGGCTGGACTTCATGCGGACATCGGCCCAGAGCAGTGTGTAATTGACGCCGCTTTCGAGCGACAGACCGTGCGCGAATTCCTTGCGCACCGAGAGTCCGAAGCTGAGCGGCTGGTGGTGTTCGAACGAATAATCGTCGTAATTGTATTTCAGCTGTGCCATCGTGCCCTCGCTGCCGCCCACCGGAGAGTCGGATATCATCAGTCCGGGACCGGGTCCCGCCGACACGCTCCCCGCGCTCGTCACGCTGCCGGCCGCAAAGAGCGACACGGAAGTTTGTCTGCGGGGTTTCGGTTGTTCGAAAGCGATTTCGTCGCCGTAATAGGAAGTGGTGCTCGGATAGGTCCGCGCCGACACGGCGCTCTCTTTCGGAGCCGTCCGTTTCTGTTCGCCGGAAGCATCTGCCGCTCTCTGTTTCTGCGCGCTTGCTTCTTCAGACTGCGGAGACTCTGCCTCATTATTCTCCGGAACGGTTTGCGGCCGGGAATCCGTTACATCGGCCGCGACGACAGCCTGCACAACGTTCTGCGCAACGACAGTCGCAGGACGCGCGGTCTGCACCGTCTGCCGGACGCGAGTCTCTTCGCCCGGAAGCGATGCGGTCTGCACCACCTCCTGCGGCGGCACGATGGCCCGGAGCGACTCTTCGAGCGCTTCGATTCTCCCGGCCGGCTGTGTCTGATTGTCCGCGGCGGAACTGCCGCTGTCTGTTGCCGATGCGATAACAAACCCTTTGTCCCCCAAACTACGATTTTCATGCAGCAGCAGTTCCCCGCCTCCGACAAAAATCAGCACGGCAGCAGCAGCGGCAGCAATCCGCGGCCAATATCTGCGCAATACGGAAATCCGGGGCGCCGGAGCTTTCAGCTCACGTTCCAGACGCGCCCAACCGTCGGCCGGAGGGGTTACCTCGGCGTCCCGGAGCGCGTTCCGCATTACATCTGTCCAGTCTTTATTTTGTTTCATAATCTAATGTGTCTCCATATAAGCTGCAATCCTGCGGGCCAGCAACGTCCGCGCCCGGAACAACTGCGACGAGGAACTTTTTTCGTTGATCCCCAGCATCTGCGCGATATCGCGGTGCGAATAACCCTCGATGCAGTAGAGGTTGAACACCGTACGGTAACCGTCGGGCAGCTCGCCCACGAACTCCATCAGTACGTCGCGCGGAATGCGCGCGACCTCCGACGGGTCGGGTTCTGGAATGTCAGGAAGCGGCCGGCCTTCGTCGAGCGTCCTGAAATTCAGTTTATTCCGGTTCCGAAGCCATTCGAGCGCCACATTCACCGCAATACGCTCCATCCAAGTGCGCAGCGAACCGGGTCCGCGGTAAGAGAATCGGTCGAAAGCCCCGTATATCTTCAGGAACGCATCGTGCATCAGGTCCTCGGCAGTAGCCCGGTCTCCCGAATAGCGGAGGCAAACAGCCAGTAAACGGGCAGCATAACGGTCGTACAGCTCACGCCGGGCTGTATCTTCCCCCTCTCTGCACCCCTCGGCCAGTATCTGCTCCTCCATTTCCATATTTGCGTTCACTCTTATAAATGGTATAAAGACCGAAAGACTGCACGGGACCAAAAAAAATTTTACGCCGCGTGCAGTATTATCCTCCAAAATACGTTTACTGACATGAAAGATAATACAAAAATAGTATAAAAATATGAAAAGACTCGGATTTATCACGCTTGCGGTTCTGACCGCAGTATTCTTCTCCTCCTGCAACGACTCGGACGGGGATTACGCGAGCAGCTGGGCATTCGCCTCGGCCGAAACGCTCAACAACAACGACTACTACTTCGTTCTGGACGACAACAAAACCGTCTACCCGGGCGACAAGTCGCGCGTATCGGGTTATACCCCCGAAGACGACCAGCGCGTCATCATCTTTTTCAATCTGCTGAAAACGGGAGCCGAAGGATACGATTACAACATCGCGCTCTACGGCGTGCGGAACATCTACACGGGAGAGACCAGAATCGTGACCACGCAGGAAGAGGTGGAGGAGCTGCCCGACGTGCAGACCAGCTATTTCGGAAGCAGTATGAACAGCAACTGGCTCAACGTGGCAATCGGATTCACCGCTTCGGATCTCTCGAAGCATAAGTTCCTGCTCGTGCGCAACGACGTTACGCAGATCGACCCCGACAACAAGAAAGACGGGTATCTCAACCTCGAACTGCGCCATGACGCCGGCACCGACACCGGCGACGGATACAGCTACGACGACCGCTACGTTTCGTTCAAACTGGATCAGTTCAAGGAAGACCTCGAAGACATGAGCGGCATTATCCTGCGCATGAATACGCGCCAGAACGGCGTAATATATCTTCAGATCAACATGTCGAAGGAGAAGTAGCCACTCCCGAAACATGATCGTTCCGGCCCGCAGATTTTGCAGGCCGGATTTTTTTGTCCCGCCGCGGCAACCCCGTAATAAACCGACCCTTTACGCCAAAACCGGCCCTCCCGGCGCACCGCAAATAAATTTGTTTTTGGCCGCGGCATGTGCTATCTTTGCGTCATGTCTATCGTACGCAACACAGAGAGCGATCTCGAATTCGAAAACAAGATCCGCCCGCAGGAGTTGGAAACCTTCTCCGGGCAGGATAAAATCGTCGATAACCTCCGCATCTTCATCAAGGCAGCGCTCATGCGCGGCGACTCGCTCGACCACGTACTGCTGCACGGCCCTCCGGGACTGGGAAAAACGACCCTCGCCAACATCATCTCCAACGAGATGAATGCGCAGCTGCGCGTCACGTCGGGTCCCGTGCTGGACAAACCGGGCGATCTGGCGGGACTGCTCACGAGCCTCAATCCGGGCGACGTGCTCTTCATCGACGAAATCCACCGGCTCAGTCCGATCGTCGAGGAGTACCTTTACTCGGCCATGGAGGATTACAAAATCGACATCGTACTCGACAAAGGCCCTTCGGCGCGTTCGATCCAGATCGAGCTGGCGCCCTTCACTCTCATAGGCGCCACTACGCGCAGCGGCCTGCTGACCTCGCCCCTGCGGGCGCGTTTCGGCATTCAGTGTCATCTGGAATATTACGACGCCCCGGTGCTGGCCGGCATCGTCAAACGTTCGGCGCACATTCTGGATGTCTCGATCGACGACGACGCGGCGCACGAAGTGGCGCTCCGCTCGCGCGGCACGCCCCGTATCGCCAACGCCCTGCTGCGCCGCGTGCGCGACTTCGCCATGGTCAAGGGCGAAGGGCACATCGACCTCGAAATCACGCAGATCGGGTTAGCGGCGCTCAACATCGACTCGCGCGGACTCGACCAGATGGATAACAAGATTCTCGGAACGATCATCGAAAAGTTCGGCGGCGGTCCCGTCGGACTGAATACCATCGCCACGGCCGTCGGCGAAGACGCCGGAACGATCGAGGAGGTTTACGAGCCGTTCCTGATCAAGGAGGGCTTCCTCAAACGCACGCCCCGCGGCCGCGAAGCCACCGAGCTGGCGTACCGCCACATGGGATTCACACCGCCCGGCGCGGGCGATACCCTGCTGTTCTGACCCGTCCGCCTAACCTTTAAAATCCCATAGCATGCGCCATTTCTCCGCTTCACTGCAAACCCTTGCCGCCGGAGTGCTGCTTCCCATAACAGACTGTGAACCGTCGGTTTACACCAGCATTCAGGACAACGGAGAGGCACACCCGGTACGCACGACGGAATTCGGCATTGAATACAAACTTTCGAAATACGTCGGAATCGAAGCCGAGATCGGAGCCTGCCAAGGACGGTTCAGCTCGGCGAACAAACTGACGGAACAATATACGGACACGGAAAAAGCCGGAATTACACGCACTGGCCTCAACGGCGGGAGGCGGTTCTATTCATAGAACGGAATTCCGGCGCCGGGACACGATAAAAAACAGATGCGACTATGATTCAACGATCATCACTGACTTCAAGAATCTGCGGCACGGCGGCGCTCGTCCTGCTGACCTGCGGCGCCGCACGGCTCCATGCCGCCGCACCCGGAGCGGTCGCACCCCGCACGGATACGTCTGCGGCGGATTACACGGTTTCCGCACCGGCGGAAGAACCGGTCCTAACGGTGGAAGAGCAGGCCCGGACGTCACCGGCGCCAGACGACCGGAGCAAACGCGCCCGGCATCTCGCCCCGCGCGGCCGCTCGCAGCACACGTTCTTCGCCAACGCCGGGTACACGGCGATAATGTCCACCATATACCTGCGTGAAAGTTCTTCCGGCTCCCTGAACGAAGGACTGGACGTCACGGCGGGTTACAACTGGACGTCGCGTCGGGGATTGGGCGTCGGCGTCATCTATTCGGGCAGTTTCATCTCGGCCGAACGAAAGGGATTCGAACGGACGAGCCGTATTCATTACATCGCCCCGGAGTTCGTCGCACGGCAGCGCGTCGGACGCAGGTGGCTCTTTCGCGAAAGCGCGGGTATCGGCTACGGCCGTTACATCCGCGGCTACGCCGGCCTGACTGGCAGCAGGGGCGGCGTAGGTATTCACGAGTCGGCCTCGGCCGAGTTCATGCTGACGCGCTTCCTCGGATTGGGGGTCACCGTCGGCGGACAATGGCTGATCGTCGATTCGCCCGACGTAGACGACGGGGCCGAGCTGAACCTCGTCGGCATATTCCGGTTTCAGATAGGCGGAGGAATCCGGTTCTATTTTTAATTCCGGCCGGGCGCAATAATTACAGGTTATTTAACGTTGTGTCTTTCAGACACAAACAAAAACAGTTAGGATAATGAGCAAAGGTAACAAAATGGATCAGGCGGCGCTTCGCTATCACAGTGAGGGCCGCCCGGGGAAGATAGCGGTCGTACCGACGAAGCCCTATCACACGCAGCATGATTTGTCACTGGCCTACTCGCCCGGCGTCGCAGCCCCGTGCCGCGCCATCGAGGCCAATCCCGACGACGTGTATCGCTACACTAACAAAGGCAATCTGATAGCAGTCATTTCGAACGGCACCGCCGTCCTCGGACTGGGTAATATCGGCGCTCTGGCAGGCAAGCCCGTTATGGAAGGCAAAAGCATGTTGTTCAAGACGTTCGCAGACATCGACGCTTTCGACATCGAGGTAGACGAGACCGATCCCGAAGCGTTCATCCGCACGGTGAAGGCCATCGCTCCGACTTTCGGCGGCATCAACCTCGAAGACATCAAGGCTCCGGAGTGTTTCGAAATCGATCGGAGACTGAGCGAAGAGTTGGATATTCCCGTGATGCACGACGACCAGCACGGCACGGCCGTAATTTCGACGGCAGCGCTGATCAATGCGGCGAAAATAGCCGGCAAGCCGCTCGACAAACTCCGCGTCGTAGTGAACGGCGCCGGTGCGGCGGCCATCGCCTGCGCACGTCTGTTCATCGCCGTAGGCGTCCGCCGCGAGAACATGATTTTCTGCGACAGTCAGGGCGTGGTCACCACCTACCGCACGGACATCAACGAGGTAAAACGCGAATTCGCCACGACCCGCCGCATCACCACGCTCGCCGAAGCCATACACGACGCCGACGTTTTCCTCGGCGTGTCGAAAGCCGACGTGCTGACGCCCGAGATGCTGCGCACGATGGCGACCAATCCGATCGTCATGGCGCTGGCCAATCCCGATCCGGAGATCGCCTACGACAAAGCCGTCGTTTCGCGTCCCGACATCATCTTCGCGACGGGCCGCTCGGACTATCCCAATCAGGTAAACAACGTGCTGGGCTTCCCCTACATTTTCCGCGGGGCGCTCGACGTGCGGGCCACGAAGATCAACGAAGCGATGAAACTCGCCGCGGCGCACGCTCTGGCCGGACTGGCGCAGGAACCTGTCCCGAGCATGGTGCTGCGCGCTATGCGCTGGGCAAACTGGAATTCGGCCGCGACTACCTGATTCCCAAGCCGCTCGACCCGCGTCTGCTCTGCACCGTGACGCCCGCCGTGGCACGCGCCGCAATCGAATCGGGCGTAGCCCGGCAGCCCATTACGGACTGGGACGCCTACATCGAGAAACTGCGGACCATGACCGAGATTTAACGACAGTCATATACAGAAAAGACCACGCTTAGCGGCGTGGTCTTTTCGTTTATGATATGCACCCTATGCAAAGAGCGCGGCGAAATCGGCGGACGACATCGGGCGCACCTCGCAGTCGCCGATTCCCACGGGCAGCACGATACGCAGCATGCCGTCCTCGTTCTTTTTGTCCTTGCCCACCTCTTTGAGCAGGCGTTTTACATCGACGGGCGGCGTGAGGTCGAAACCCAGCTTCTCCAGCACGTTCACGATCCGGTCGCGGTCGGCAGACTGCAATACGCCGAGCTTCACCGCGGCGTCGGAGATCAGGGCCGTGCCTACGGCCACGGCCTCGCCGTGATTCATGCGATTCGAACACTTTTCGATGGCATGGGCCAGCGTATGCCCGAGGTTGAGTTTGCGGCGGTCGCCCGTTTCGCGCTCGTCGCGTTCGACGATGTCGGCCTTGACGCGGACCGCCGATGAAATGGCGTCCGTAAGCAAGTCGGTATCGGTCCGCAGGGATTCGAAAGAGGCATTTTCGATCCGGGTAAAAAGATCGGCGTCGGCGATGACGGCCGCCTTGACGACTTCGGCCAGTCCCGCACGGAACTCCCGGTCGGAGAGCGTGCGCAGCATCTCGGGATCGCAGATCACGAAACGCGGCTGCATGAAGGTTCCGGCCATATTCTTGTAGCCGTCCACATTCACGCCGTTCTTGCCGCCCACGCTGGCGTCCACCTGCCCCAGCAGGGTGGTAGAAATAAATCCGAACGACAGCCCGCGCATGTAAGTCGCAGCGGCGAAGCCCGCTACGTCGGTCACGATGCCTCCCCCGACGGCGAGCACGAACGTAGAACGGTCCACGCCCAGTTCGATGAAGCGCCGGTAGATGGATTCTACGGTCTGCAGGGTCTTTATGCTTTCGCCCGCACCGATGAGCACCGTGTCGTACGACGCCAGCATCGGATGGTAAAGACGGTCGATCGTAGCGTCGGAGACAACGACTACGCGCCCCTCAGGCAGTACCCCGGAGAGGATGTCCGCCGTGGGACCGATGTAAATCTCGCTTTGTTCCCGAACGTTGAAGGTGGGTTTCATGTTCTTTAACTTTTTTAAGAAGACAACAAATTTAGTATATTTTCCCGAGAAATTGTTACCTTTGCACCACAAAATCTATTCACATGCAAAAACTACGCAATATCGCAATTATTGCACACGTGGACCACGGCAAAACCACGCTCGTCGATAAGATGATCCTCGCCGGCAACATTCTGCGCGACAACGCCAAACAATCCGGAGAGCTGATCCTCGACAACAACGACCTCGAGCGTGAACGCGGAATCACGATTCTCTCGAAAAACGTCTCGGTAATTTACAAGGATTATAAGATCAACATCATCGACACCCCGGGCCACGCCGACTTCGGCGGCGAGGTGGAGCGCGTCCTGAACATGTGCGACGGCGTGCTGCTGCTGGTCGATGCGTTCGAAGGCACCATGCCCCAGACGCGCTTCGTACTGCAGAAAGCACTGGCATTGGGCAAGAAACCCATCGTCATCGTGAACAAGGTCGATAAACCCAACTGCCGCCCCGAAGTGGTGAACGAACAGGTTTTCGACCTTATGTTTTCGCTCGACGCCACCGAAGAACAGCTCGACTACAAGACCATCTACGGCTCGGCCAAGCAGGGCTGGATGTCGCACAGGTGGAACGAACCGACCGACTCGATCGTTCCGCTGCTCGACGCCATCATCGACGAGATTCCCGAACCGACGCTCGTCGAGGGAACGCCCCAGATGCTCATCACGTCGCTCGAATACTCCTCCTACACGGGCCGTATCGCCGTGGGCAAGGTGACGCGCAGCTCGCTTAGATCGGGCCAGAACGTCACGCTGGCCAAACGCGACGGCGTGACGATGCAGAAGACCAAAATCAAGGACCTGATGGTCTTCGAAGGTCTCGGCAAGAAAAAGGTGGACGAAGTTCCCTGCGGCGAAATCTGCGCCCTGATGGGCATCGAAGGGTTCGAGATCGGCGACACGATCTGCGATTACGAGAATCCAGAACCGCTGCCTCCCATCGCCATCGACGAACCGACGATGTCGATGCTCTTCACGATCAACAACTCGCCTTTCTTCGGCAAAGACGGCAAATACGTCACCTCGCGCCACATCAAGGAGCGTCTCGACCGCGAACTGGAAAAGAATCTCGCCCTGCGCGTGACTCCCGGTCCCTCGGCCGACAGTTTCAACGTCTTCGGGCGCGGCGTACTGCACCTCTCGGTGCTGATCGAAACCATGCGCCGCGAGGGTTACGAACTGCAGGTGGGCCAGCCTCGCGTAATCGTCAAGGAGATCGACGGCAAAAAATGCGAGCCGATCGAGGAGCTGACCGTGGACTGTCCCGAAGAGTATTCGGGAACGGTCATCGAGCTGGCGACCAAGCGCAAAGGCACGCTGACGAACATGGAGTCGAACGGCGACCGTACGCGGCTGGAATTCAGCATTCCCTCGCGCGGCATCATCGGCCTGCGGTCGAACATGCTGACGGCGACGGCCGGCGAAGCCATCATGACGCATCGGCTGAAAGACTTCGAACCGTGGGTCGGCGATATCGAGATGCGCGTCAACGGCTCGATCATTTCGGGCGAGACCGGCACGGCCTACGCCTACTCGATCGACAAGCTGCAGGACCGCGGACGCTTCTTCATCAGCCCGATGGAGCAGGTGTACGAAGGTCAGGTGATCGGCGAGCACACGCGCCAGAACGACATCACGGTAAACGTCACCAAAGCCAAGCAGCTGACCAACATGCGCGCATCGGGTTCGGACGAGAAGACCTCGATCGCCCCGCCCAAGATCTTCTCGCTCGAAGAGGCGCTCGAATACATTCAGGCCGACGAATACGTCGAAGTAACGCCCCATTCGATGCGTCTGCGCAAGATTCTGCTGCACGAGGTTGACCGCAAACGGGCATCGAAATAAACTCCGGGATATGGACCACTTCACCCTTTCGCTGGCGGTAGGCGCCGTGGCCGGAGCGCTCGACGTGATTCCGATGATTTTCCAGAATCTGTCGGCACGATCGTGTTTCTCGGCGTTCTTCATCTACTTCTTCGCCGCGGTCATCGTCTTCTACAGCGACCTGCCCTACCTGCCGTGGTGGGCCGACGGCATGGCCGTCACGCTGATGCTGATGATTCCGGTGCTGTTCACCTTTTCGGGCAAGGACCGCAAGGCGATCCCGGTCGTGGTGTTCAACGGCCTGCTGTTCGGTTTCCTGATCGGCGTGGCGGAACGCTATTTAGGGTAAAAGATGCAAAAAAACGGACATATGTCCGTTTTTTTCGTATATCCCATGCAGTATCAGGCGGTTGTCTCCATTTATACAATGAACGACACGGAAAGCCATGAGAAAATACATCATACTGCTCTTCATATCCGCCTTTGCGCTCGGCGCATGCGACAAGAACGACGATTATACGGTCCGGGAATGGGCCGTCGCATCCCAACTGGGCATCTCCCACGGGTTCCACACGCTGCAGCCCGTGCTGCTCGTCAAAGCCAACGACGACACCTCGTGGCGCGCCGTATACGAGGGCATCGAGGGATTCGACTACGAACCCGGATACGAATACAAACTCCGCATCAAGGCCAAGCAGCTGGCCGAACCGCCGCAGGACGCATCGTCCGTACGGTACTCGCTGCTGGAACTGGTCTCGAAAACCCCGGCGCGGTCCAATATTCCCGACAGCTACTACCCCACGTTCACGATGGAGGTAGCCCCCGAACCCGTCAGTTACTACGGTGAATTGTACCTCAGCGTCCGTTTCCCCGAAGTCGGCCTGAACGGCTGGCAGCGGTGGCCGTTCCGGATCGAGGGATTCGACTACGAGCAGGGATATACCTACAAATTGAAAATCGGCACCTCGGTCGTTCCGATGGACGACGGATACTATTCGGTACAGTATTCGGTGCTCGAAATGCTGGACAAACAGCCGGCGCAGGAATAAGATGGCAGAGATACATAAGGACCGGCCCTTCGTTGTGAGGGGCCGGTTTTTATTTTCGGGCGGCCGGCATTTTTCCGTCCGGCGCTATTTCTTCAGCATTACTTTTTCAGTTTCTTCAGTGTCGCGAACGAGAGGATATGCCATGTAACGCCGACGGCGACGGCGAGCAGTGCGGCCTGCGCCCACCACCACTCGGTGAGCAGCGCAAAAATGCAATAAAGCATCGTACCCCACATCAGCGTAAGCGAAATGATCTTGGCGCGAAGCGGTATGGCGCGGTTTTCGCGGAAATTGCGGACGTACTCGCCCAGACAAGGGTGCGCCAGCAGCCAGCCATAAAGCCGGGGCGAAGAGCGGACCCACAATGCGGCGGAGAGCAGCAGAAACGGCGTGGTCGGGAGCAGCGGCACGAAAATACCGACGACTCCCAGCACGAACGACAGGCAGCCCAAGGCGACGAGAAAAAATTTCATGGAGCAAAAATAGCATAAATTCGGAACCCGGAAGTGCGGCGACCGTTATTTTTCCCTATCTTTGTATGACAGAACCTAAAAACAACACAAAATAAAACAGGATGACTAAAATAGGTATCGCCAGCGATCACGCTGGCTACGAAATGAAAGAATTTCTGGTGGGCTACCTTTCGGCCATGGGTTACGACGTCCACGACTTCGGCACCGGTTCTCCCGAGAGCGTCGATTACGCCGATTATGCGCACCCGCTGGCAGAAGCGGTCGAGAAAGGCGAATTCGAACGCGGCATCGCCCTCTGCGGTTCGGGCGAAGGGATGACCATGACCCTCAACAAGCATCAGGGCATCCGCGCCGGGCTGGCATGGGAGCCGGAGATCGCATCGCTCATCCGCCGCCACAACAACGCCAACATCATCGTCTTCCCGGCCCGGTTCATCACCAACGACGAGGCGGTGGCGATGCTCGACGCATACTTCGCGGCGCAGTTCGAAGGCGGACGCCACGAGCACCGCATCGAAAAGATGGCAGTTCCCTGCGGCGGAGCAACAGGAAAATAGCCGATCGGGAGACGCCTGCGGATCAGAAATGGATGCGGGCAGAACAGATGCGATGCGGGCAAGTGCCATGCGCGTAACACAGATGCGATGCGGATAGGCGCAATGTCGACAGACGTGATGAACAGCGGATGCGATACGAGCAAAGGCCATCGGGTAGAACAGGCGATACGGGCAAACGCCACACAGACAGCGAATGCGGCAGGTACGGATGCGACGGATACGACGATCCGCAAATGCGGTAAGCGTTCCGGCAAAAGCAGGGTGAAAACCGGACGCCGCCTGCCGCACGGCCAGCCGGACAACGAACCGGCAAACGCCGGAATCACGCACCACCCAAAACCGGGCAATACCTACAACGAAAAGATAAAGGGAGTCTGCGGCCGCAGGCTCTCTGCTTTTTCAGGGCTGTCGAACAGCCCGAAAACCGCAGAGCCGCTGCCCGACATCGAAGCGTAAAGAGCACCCGCGGCGAGTAAATTCCGCTTGGATGCGCGGATAGCGGGATGCGCGGCGAAGATATGCGGCTCGAAATCGTTGGTCACGACCTCCTGCCACTCCGCGACGGGGCGCCGCAGGCGCTCGGCAAGCGGCACGGCGGGCACCCGGGGCCGCACGCCAGCATAGGCTTCGCGCGTCGAAACCCCTTCGTCCGGCTTCACGATCACGAGGGTCAGCCCCGCAAGGTCGAGCGGGAAAGGCGACATGATCTCGCCCCGTCCGGTGCAGAACTGCGGAGAGT
>JAJPZH010000236.1 GCA_021204515.1 Alistipes sp.
ACGGTCCGGCGGCTTTTCGGCAGTCTATAATATCTAAAGCGCCCGGGTGGCCGTCGGCGAGCTGGCCCGCTACCGCAAGGCGCTCGACGAGGGCGACCAAGCCACGATCGACGAAGTCACCGCCAAATTCGACCCCGCGACGCCCCAAGGCGAGGAGTTCCTGCGCGAATACTTCGCCTACTTCGGGTACGGTTACCTCAACGCACCGCAGGATATCGTTCCCAACGTGCCGCTGCTGTTCTACTCGTTCCGCGTGATGGTAGGCGCCGGATGCTTCTTCATCCTGCTGCTGGGACTCGTCTGGTGGGTAAACCGCAAAGACAGGCTGGCGGACAAACGCTGGCTGCTGTGGATCGCCGTATGGTCCGTACCGCTGGCCTACCTCGCGTCGCAGGCGGGCTGGGTGCTGGCCGAAGTCGGACGTCAGCCGTGGGCCATTCAGGACCTGATGCCCGTGGGCATCGCCGCATCGAAGATCGGCAGCACGTCGGTCACGGCGACCTTCTTCATCTTCCTCGCGCTCTTCACGGCGCTGCTGATCGCCGAACTGAGCATTCTGTTCCGTCAGATTAAAATCGGTCCCGAACAAGAAAAAGAATAAACGACTATGGAGACTATAAGACTCTTGCAACATTATTGGTGGCTGATCATCTCCCTGCTGGGAGCGCTGCTGGTCTTCCTGCTCTTCGTACAGGGCGGACAGGGACTGCTTTACGACATCGGCAAAACCGAAGACGAGCGCAACATGCTGGTCAATTCGCTGGGCCGCAAATGGGAATTCACCTTCACGACGCTCGTCACCTTCGGCGGCGCGTTCTTCGCCTCGTTTCCGCTCTTCTACTCCACCTCGTTCGGCGGTGCCTTCTACGTCTGGATGGCGATCCTGCTGGTCTTCGTCATTCAGGCCGTAGCCTACGAATACCGCCGCAAACCGGGCAACGTATTCGGGGAAAAGACGTTCAACGTCTTCCTGATGATAAACGGCATCGCAGGTCCTCTGCTGCTGGGCACGGCCGTCGGAACGCTCTTCACAGGCGCGAATTTCACGGTGGACCGCCTCAACTTGGCCAACGGCGCAGGCAGCGGCAGTGCAACGGTCATCTCGCAGTGGACCACGCCGTGGCACGGTCTCGAAGCACTCGGCGACCTGCGCAACGTAGCGCTGGGGCTGGCCGTAATGTTCCTCGCCGGAATGCTGGCCTGCCAGTATTTCATGAACAACATCGCCGACGAAACGCTCTTCGCCCGCGCCCGCAGACGCATGCTGACACTTGCCGTCCCGTTCCTCGTCTTCTTCCTGACGTTCTTCGTCTGGCTGCTCTTTTCCGACGGCTGGGCGGTCGATGCCGCAGGCCGGATTTCGGCCGAGCCTTGCAAGTATCTGCACAACATGCTCGAAATGCCTTACGTGACCGCGGTGCTGCTGATCGGCGTGGTATCGGTGCTTTGGAGTATCTATTCGGGCTGGCGCGGGAAACGAAACGCCGTCTGGTTCGGCGGCGCGGGTACCGTGCTGACGGTACTGGCCCTGCTGCTGTGCGCCGGATGGAACAATACGGCCTACTATCCGTCGCTGGCGGAGATGCAGTCGTCGCTGACGATCTACAACTCGTCGTCGAGCGAATTCACGCTCAAAGTAATGAGCGTCGTCTCGCTGATGATCCCGTTCGTCGCAGCCTATATCTGGTACGCATGGCGGGCCATGAACCGCAAGCCGATCACCCGCGAAGAGATACGCGGGGACGATCATATGTATTGACACGAAAAGAGGGGGGAAAGTCTGCGACTTTCCCCCCTCTTTTATTCCAACCCTTTTCCGCCGGCTATTTTTCGCCTTCGCCGAACGGATACTGATTCTGGTGCACGTCGTCGAAACGAAGTCCCTTTTCGTAGGTCTTCATGGCGCGGCGGCTCATACCCATCGACGAGAAACCGCCGTCGTGGTAGAGGTTCTGCATCGTCACCTTGCGCGTGAGATCCGAGAAGAGCGTCAGCACATAGTCGGCGCAGTCCTCCGCCGAAGCGTTGCCCAGCGGCGACATGTTCTCGGCGAACTCCATCAGGTCGCCCAGTCCCAGCACGCCGCTTCCGGCGGTAGTCGGGGTCGGCGACTGCGATACGGTGTTGATGCGCACGTGCTTCTCACGGCCGTAGATATAGCCGAAACTGCGGGCGATCGACTCCAGCAGCGCCTTGGCGTCCGCCATGTCGTTGTAACCGTAAAGCGTACGCTGCGCGGCGATATAGCTCAGCGCCACGATCGAACCCCAGTCGTTGATGGCGTCCTTGCGCCGTGCCACCTGAATCGCCTTGTGGAACGAAATGGCCGAAATATCGAGCGTCTTCGAGAGATAATCGTAATCCAGATCGTCGTACGTGCGGCCCTTGCGGACGTTGGGCGACATGCCGATCGAGTGGAGCATGAAGTCGAACTTGCCCCCGAAATGTTCCATCGTTTTGTCGATCAGATTCTCCAGATCCTCGACGCTCGTGGCGTCGGCCGGAACGACGATCGTATTGCATTTTTCAGCCAGCCGGCCGATTGTACCCATGCGAATAGATACGGCAGTATTCGTGAGGACGATTTCGGCACCCTCCTCAACGGCGCGTTCCGCCACTTTCCATGCGATCGACTGCTCGTTGAGTGCTCCGAAAATAAGGCCCTTCTTGCCTTTCAATAAATTGTATGCCATCCTATTTAGATTAAAAATTCGGGCAAATATAACAAAAATATTTCAATCGACCGCCCGAACCCCTCTTATCGTCCGGCCGCACCGCCCGTCTGGGATTCCCGATCCGCACCGAAACACGCTCCGGAGCAGTCCCCCTGCACAAAAATCCCCGCATTTCGGATGCGGGGATTTTTTTATCGCTAAAATTCGAGCGTGTGCGTTCCGGAACCGAGCTGTTCCACGCATCCTTCCACCCGGACCTCGGCTGTCGAACCTGCCGGAACGGTCACCGTCAGCACGACCCGGCCGCCCTCGCGCCGCCACCGGCTCGCCACGAGTCCCCGCACCGAGCGGTATTCGCCTTCGGCCCAGTCGAGTTCAGGCACGAAGTGCGGCGTAATCAGGATATTCCCGAATCCCGGCGCCGCAGGATCGTAGTTGATGCCCGCGAGCGAATTCATGCACCACGCCGCCACATCGCCCATAAAGACATGATTGAGCGAAGCGTCGTGGAACTCAGGACTCAGCGTCCACGTTTCGGGCAGAGTAGTATAGCCCATCGTTTCGACCCAGTAGCCCCACGACGGCGCATCGGTCTTGAGCGCCATGCGCATTGCATCCCCGATATAACCGTAGCGGGTCAGCATCGCGGGCACGGTCTTGCTGCCCAGCAATCCGAAATCGAGGAAATAATCGTTGGCGGCGACCAGCTCGTGAAGGCGTCCGGCGACAATCTCTTCCTGCCCCTCCGGCACCAGTCCCAGCCACAGCGCCACGGCCTGCGCCGCCTGCGTTCCTCCGGCGTAATTTCCGGTCGCGGGATCGAAGAATCTGGCATTGATCCGCTCGCGCAGCTCTCCCGCCTTATCGACGTAGGGTTTCGGGTCGTGGCCCGTCAGGCGGGCGAAACGCGCCATCAGTACATTATCGTAATAGTAATAAGCCGTCGAAGTGAATTCCGTATCGGTCGTCGTGCGCCAATAAACCCAGTCCCCGATACCGAACGGGATGAAGCCGTCCCGCTCTTTCGTGCCGAGGTAGGCCAGATAACGTTCCATCGCCGGGTAAAGCGTCTCGATACAGCGTACGTCGCCGTAATAGTTATAGAGCGCATCGGGAATCAGGAACATCGCCGCGTCCCACACCGGACCGGGCCACTCGCCGTAGCCCCACCCGGCCGAAGGAATAATGCCCGAAATATCGCCCGCTTCGCGCTGATTGTCGATGAAGTCATTCATCCACTTCTCATAGAACGTAATGCCGTCGAAACCCAGCAGGCCGAGATCGACCGCAACATGAGCGTCGGCCGTCCAGCCGTTCTTCTCGCGCTGGGGACAGTCGGTCGGTATGCTGTGCAGGTTACTGCGGTAAGCCTGCATCGTGGCGTCCCAGACCTTGTTGAGCAGCGGCGAGGAACACGAGAAGGTTCCGACAGGCTCGACGGCAGTATGCACGAACAACGCCGTCAGACTCTCGGCCGTGAGCGTCACGGGACGCGACGCTTCGACCTCTACATACTGAAAGCCATGGTAGCTGAACGAAGGAGTGAACTCCTCCTCGGCGCCCGTGCCGCGCAGGGTGAAGATATCCTGCTGGAAGGTCTCATAAGGTTTCTGCGGACGGTAGTAAACGTCGATATTGCCCTGTTCGAGCCGTCCGTCGGCCCGGAGCAGCTCGCCGTAGCGCAGGGCGATACGCGTTCCGGCCTCGCCGCGCACCTTCAGACGGCAGAATCCCGCCATATTTTTCGGAAATGAAAAAACATAAATCCGGTCGCCGAAAGCGCGCACCGAATCGGGCGCGATCTCTTCGGTCGCCCGAATGGCAGGCATCTGCTGGGCCGCAACGATCGGCGCGGGAGCCGCGGTCACGGCGGCGGCCTGCCAGCGTCCGTCGTCAAAACCGGGCTGTGTCCAGCCCGGCTGCTCCAGCCGCGCATCGTACATATCGCCGCTGTAAAGATTATTATAGGTATAAGGTCCCGTCGCCGTGCGCCACGACGAATCGGACGCTATGATCTCCTCCGAACCGTCGGCATAGGTCACATGCAGTTCGCATAGCATGCGCGGACGGTCGCGCCAGCGGGCTTCATGGAAATTCCACACCGCCACCGACTGTTCGTTGTACCAGCCGTTGCCCAGCACGGCAGCCACGGCATTCGCCCCCTGCCGCACCAGCGGCGTCACGTCGTGCGTGACATACAACACCCGCTTGTCGAAATGCGTATAGCCGGGATCGAGCAGGTTTTCGCCGACCCTCTCCCCATTGATATAACACGTGTAATATCCTGCAGCGGCGATATAAAGACGTGCGGCCGCAACCTCTCTGTCCAGCGAAAATTCACGCCGGAACATCGGCGCAGGTTCGAACTCCCGGTCATGTCCGTCCGTAATCCACTGCCCCGTCCACGCTTCGCCGCCTTTTCCCGTTTCGAACGCGGCGACCGGCGACATCCGGCAGCGGCCCGAATTTCCCCAAACAGTCACGCGCCAGTAATACTTCGTCCGTGCACGAAGCGGCTCGCCGCCGTACACGGCCCGCATAACGGAACTGTTAACGGGTCCCGAAGACCATACGTCCGCCTGTCCGCCGGCCAGCAGTTCTTCGGACGCGGCGACCTCGACACAATATTTCACCTGCCGGAAGTCCTCGCGGTCGGTACCGACCGTCCACGTAAACCGCGGCTCCGGAGCGTCCGTTCCGATCGGATTTTCGAGATACTCGGTGCGCAGGTCCTCCGGGACCGAACGCATGTCTTCGCCGGCACATCCGCCGCACGCAAAAGCCGCACACAAAACGGCAAAAAGCAAAGGTTTATTCATCATACGTCGATTAGCGAATCAAAGGTAATAAAATTCGCGGCCACCTCTCCGGGATGCCGCGAATACGGTATAAATTGGCACGGATTCGGACAAACGCACAGCGCCGGATTTCATCTTTTTTCGCGCACTGCAGCATCTATCCGCTTTATTTATCGTACCTTTGCCCCCGATTAAAATATGCACATGACCATTACAGACGATTTCAGCGCACTGGGGCTTTCCGAGCAGATGCTCGCCGCAGTCCGCGCCAAGGGATTCGAGACGCCCACCGCAATCCAGAAGCTCACAATCCCCCACCTGCTTACCAAAACCAACGACATCATAGCCCAGTCGCAGACCGGTACGGGTAAAACCGCAGCCTACGGCCTGCCGATACTCCAGTCGCTCGAACCTGCCCACGGACCGGTTCAGGCCATTATCCTCGTACCGACGCGCGAACTGGCGCTGCAGGCCGCCGAGGAACTGCTCTCCTACAACCGCGAAAAACGGCTTTCGATCACCGCCATCTACGGCGGCGCCGCGATGAGCGAACAGCTTCGGCGACTCGCCAAAGGCGTCGATATCGTCGTCGGCACTCCGGGCAGCGTGCTGGCCCACATCCGCCGCGGCACGATGAAACTCGAAAACGTCCGCTATCTCGTGCTGGACGAAGCCGACGAAATGCTCAACATGGGCTTCGTGGAGGATGTCGAGGAGATCATGAGCCACACCAGCGAGGAGCGGCGCGTGCTGCTCTTCTCGGCGACGATGCCCGAACGCATCATCCGGCTCTCGAAAACCTACATGCGCGACACGGAGATCGTGCGCGTCGAGAACAAACAGCTCACGACCGACCTCACCGAACAGATCTACTTCGAGGTGCGCGAGGCCGACAAATTCGATGCCCTGACCCGCATCATCGACGTCGAACCCGAATTCTACGGCATCATCTTCGCCCGCAC
>JAJPZH010000123.1 GCA_021204515.1 Alistipes sp.
GCTTCAAGTGGGGGCTCTCGGCCCAGCTCAACACGCCGGACCACGAAACGAAGCTCAAAATCATCCGCGTAAAGGCCCAGAAGCTCGGCGCTCAGATTTCGGACGACGTAGTGGCCTATCTGGCCGACAACATCTCGGCCAACGTGCGCGAGATCGAAGGCGCTCTTTCGTCGCTGGTCGCCAACGCCTCGTTCCTCGGCCGCAAGATCACCACGTCGCTGGCAAAGGAGATACTGAAAGTATACGTGCAGCTCTACCAGAAGGAGATCACCATCGACCACATCATCAAGGTCGTATGCGAATACCTGAACCTCGATTTCGAGCGTTTCAACTCGACGGAGCGCACGCGCGAGATCGCGCAGGCGCGGCAGATCGCCATGTACCTCTCGAAGCAACACACCAAAGCGCCGCTCACGACGATCGGTTCGGCCATCGGAGGGCGCAACCACGCCACGGTGCTCCACTCGTGCAAAGCCGTGTCGAACCTCATCGAGACCGACAAGGCATTCCGCCGGCAGGTCGAAGAGATCGAAAAGAAAGTACTCGCACAATAAGTGCAGCACATACCGTAACACCCAAACAGAGGGCCGTGACAGGATATGTCACGGCTTTTTCGTATATTTGCAAAAAAACAGTATGAAATCGTTCGCCATTCTTTTGATTGCTTCACTTTCAGGAATCGTAAACTGCCATGCAATTATTCCGGATACCGTATATATCAGGCAACCGGAAAGCATGGGGCTGATATATAAAGATTTAGACGTCATCACAAACGACGGGTACAAAATCGAAACATGGTTTTTCCCCGCACAAAACCCGCCATCCGATAGTGAGCTGCGAAATACAAACGGAAACCGCCGAACTTACGAAGTCATGGATAAGGCAAAGCGCCCGACCATAATCATATGCAATGGCGATGCAGGCAATATGTCTTACTTTCAACTTTATCTGGCGAAGAATTGGACCTCCCGAGGGTTCAACGTCGTAACTTTCGACTGGCGCGGATTCGGCAAAAGCTCACCCTTTGCAATGGATCGCAACTACCTGTGTTATACAGAAATGCTGGAAGATTACCGGGCAGTCATACGAAAGACCTCTGAGCAGGAAGAGGTTCTGAACGGAGCGATAGCCATCGTCGGTTGGTCGACAGGAGCCTATCTGTCCATGATTACAGCACACACCGACGATCTGGTGAATGCTTTCATCGGCCGTTCCCTTCCGACGGATTTCGAGGATTTCATCCCTTTGGTCATGAAATACAAAAATAAGACCAGCAATGAATTGCTGGTTCCGGATGATTTTCCGACCGAACGGATGCCTGTACATATTGCTCCGGAATTCGAAAAACCTCTTTTCCTGATCGTAGGCGAGAACGATTTCCGTACTCCCGTTTGGATGAGCAAGAAAATAATCGAATCTGTACCCGAAACGACTCCCAAAGAGTTGATGATTGTCGAAAATGCCGCTCACGGCGGAAAGGAAGATCCGATACTGATTGCATTCGATGACTTCATAAAAAGAACATCTGATTTTCTCATGGCTAATTTACGACCTTTGCACGGCGAACAGCCGTCTGTTACCGAATAATCATGGACCAACCCAAACTCGAACGCCTGCTGCGGCTGATGAAACTGCTGACAGCGAACACCACCTACGATATCGACCAACTGGCCGAACGGCTGCAGATGTCACGCCGGACGGTTTACCGCTACATCGACACCTTCCGAGAAGCGGGATTCGTCATCAAAAAGAGCGGCAGCTGCATCCGGCTCGACAAGGAGTCGCCCCATTTCCGCGATATTTCGCAGCTCGTCCACTTCACCGAGGAGGAGGCCGTGATACTCAAAAGCGCCATCGAGAATATCGACGACACGAACATTCTCAAACAGAACCTCAAGCGCAAACTCTACTCGGTATACGACAACAAAACACTGGCAGACACGGTCGTACGGGGCAAAAACTCCCCGAATATCCGCACGCTTATCGAGGCGATCGACGAGCATCGGCAGGTGATCCTGCACGGCTACCAGTCGGCGCACGGCGGCGAAGTCCGCGACCGCAGGGTAGAGCCGTTCGCCTTCACGACCAATTACGTGCAGGTGTGGTGCTACGATCCCGAAGCACACGCCTGCAAGCTCTTCAAAACCTCGCGCATCGGGTCCGCCGAATTGACCGAAGCCCCGTGGGAACATGAACCGGAGCACTGCGAAGGGTTCATCGACGTCTTCCGCATACACGGCGGCGCACGCCACCGGGTACGGCTGGAGCTGGGGCTGCTGGCCTACAACCTGCTCTGCGAGGAGTATCCGCTGGCCGAACGCGACGTCCGGACGCTGGGCAAAGGACGCTGGCTGCTGGACACCGAAGTAGCCGGATTCGCCGGGGTTGGCCGCTTCGTGGTAGGGCTGCTGGACGACATACGCATCGTCGATTCGCCCGAACTGACGGCATATATACACAATTATATCAGTGCGAATATTTCCTGAAACGCATTTTTTTCGCTATATTTGTTTTACACAAACATTTAAACGCAAACACCTATGAAAACAAGTTGCATATTGCTGGGAGCATTGTGTATGGCATTCGCCGCAGGCTCCTGCTGCCGGCAGACTCCGGCGGCGGAAACGGCGGCAGAGCCGCAGACGGCCGCCGAACCGGTCGTGTTCAAAGACTACGGAGCCGAGCCGACCGTGCTCAATATCGAGAGCTACACGCTGGCGAACGAGAATTTCCGCACCGTGCTCTGGACAGGCGGCAACCTGCAGGTTACCGTCATGGCGATTCCCGTCGGCGGCGACGTCGGACTGGAACAGCACAACGGCATCGACCAGTTCCTGCGCGTGGAAGAGGGTACGGCGCAGGTGATGATGGGCGACAGCGCGGACAAACTCGACTTCGTGAAAGAGGTCGCGGACGACTATGCGATCTTCGTCCCGGCCGGCAAATGGCACAACATCGTCAATAAGGGCGACAAACCGCTGAAGATCTATTCGATCTACGCCCCCGCGGAACATCCCCACGGCACGGTACACAAGACCCAGCAGGAAGCCATGGAAGCCGAGCACGCGCATTAATCGGCGGAAAATACAGCAAAAACGTGTGTTTTGATAAAAAACGCACGTTTTTTATTTTGTGTCACAACCTGTCACAACAAAGCCGTTCCTTTGCAACGTGAACCTAAAAGAAAAACGATTATGGGAACAGCTTACAAAATCAGGTGCCGCCACTGCGGAGCGCAGTTCGAGCACTACATGCAGCCGGGTTACGGCGTCCTGCCGATGTGCGTGGGTTGCGGCGAATACGTCGAGACCGAAACAGCCATCCGGTGCCCGGCCTGCCTCAAAAAACTCAACACCACACAGGAGGAGTTCAACGAGCAGATAGAGGTGACTTACATGTGGGACTAGCGTGCAAAAAGTCGGCACGGAAATATGGAAAATCCGTGAAAAATTCCTATTTTTGAAAAAATAAACCCTTTTTTCGAAAACACATGACACAGCTTCAGGCCGGGGATATGGCCCCCGATTTCAAGTCTACGACCCAAGACGGTGAGACTCTGACGCTTGCCGATCTGAAAGGACAGCGCATGATACTTTATTTCTATCCCAAGGACAATACGTCGGGCTGCACGCTCGAAGCGCAGAGCCTGCGCGACGGCAAAGCAGAACTGACAAGAATGGGATTCCGAATCGTGGGCGTAAGTCCCGACAGCGAGAAGTCACACCGGAATTTCTGCGCGAAGCACGACCTGAATTTCACGCTGCTGGCCGACACCGACCACAGCGTATGCGAAGCTTACGGCGTGTGGGCCGAAAAATCGATGTACGGCCGCAAGTACATGGGCGTATTGCGCACGACGTTCGTCATCGACGCCGAAGGACGCATCGAGAAGGTTTTCACGAAGGTAGACACCAAGAACCATTATCAGCAGATTCTGGACGCATACAAATAGGGCGATGAAGCGGCTAGGGAGCATATTACTCGTCGCAGGCTGTCTTTTCGGCATCCCGCAGTCGTATGCTCAGGAATACCGGTCAGGTCTCGCGCCCGGCGGTTCGGACGAACTGTCGCTCAAAGCCCGCGCCGCCGCACAGACGCTGTTGTTCAAAGAGCTGGAACCGCTCAGTCTCCAATGGCTGCGCGAAGAGGTAAACCCGCTCCTGCGCGCCCGGCGAAAGTTACGGCAGGCAATGCAGGCCCGTGCACAGGAATCTGCGGCCGCCGTGCCGATGGTTCCCAAACGCGACATGAGCAGAGAAGTCGGTCTGTGGCGGATGAGCGTCGGCAACACCTCTACCAACAACTGGAGTCCGTTCCCCGACCGTGCGCTGGACGCCCGGACCCTGCGATTCCCGCTGCCGCGCGACTCACGAGCCGACAAGCGGCCCGAAAACGTAAAAGCCCTCGACAGAATGAGGCAGCAGAAAAGATAAAAAAAGAAAAAAATAACAGACAAAAACAATGGCAGAAAAAGTACAGGTAAATGCGGATAAGCTCAAAGTGCTTAACGCAGTGATGGAAAAAATAGAAAAAGACTTCGGCAAAGGGTCGATTATGCGTATGAACTCGCAGGAAGTCAGCGACGTACCGGTAATTCCGACGGGTTCGATCACGCTCGACATAGCCCTCGGAGTGGGCGGATACCCCAAAGGCCGCGTCGTGGAAATCTACGGTCCCGAATCGTCGGGTAAGACGACGCTGGCCATCCACGCCATTGCCGAAGCGCAGAAGGCAGGCGGCATCGCAGCGTTCATCGACGCAGAGCACGCTTTCGACAGTTTCTACGCCCAGAAACTCGGCGTGGACGTGGACAACCTGCTGATTTCGCAGCCCGACAACGGCGAGCAGGCTTTGGAGATCGCCGACTCGCTGATCCGTTCGAGCGCCATCGACATCATCGTTATCGACTCAGTGGCGGCACTGACTCCCAAGGCAGAAATCGAAGGCGAAATGGGGGACTCGAAAATGGGCCTGCAGGCCCGTCTGATGTCGCAGGCACTGCGCAAACTGACATCGAGCATCTCGAAGACCAAAACGGTCTGCATCTTTATCAACCAGCTGCGCGACAAAATCGGCGTGGTTTACGGCAATCCCGAAACCACTACGGGCGGCAACGCCCTGAAATTCTATGCCAGCGTACGTATCGACATCCGCCGCATGTCCGTCATCAAGGACGGCGAAGAACAGCTCGGAACCCGCACGAAAGTCAAGGTCGTGAAAAACAAGGTGGCCCCCCCGTTCAAGCGCGCGGAATTCGACATCATGTTCGGCGAGGGCATTTCGAAAATCGGCGAGATCGTCGATCTGGGCGTCGATTACGGCGTGGTCAAGAAGGCCGGATCGTGGTTCTCGTACGGCGACCGCAAGATCGGTCAGGGCCGCGACGCCGTCAAGGAACTGCTCAAAAACGACGAGGAGCTTCGCAACGAAATCGAAGGTAAGGTCCGCGAAGCCATGAAGGCGCCCAAAGAAAAATAGGTGTTTTATGGATTATACTGCCGAGGATGAGGTAATAATCAAGGAAAAGTGGGACGACCTGCTCCTCTCGTGTACGAAGATCTGCAAGAGCGACGAGGACTGGAACTTCATCAAAAGAGCATTTTTCCTAGCCAAGGAGGCACATCAGGGGGTAAGGCGCCGCTCCGGCGAGCCATACCTCCTGCATCCTATTGCAGTAGCCAAGATCGTCATCGAGGAGATCGGACTGGGCGTGAAATCGGTCGTCGCGGCCCTGCTGCACGACGTGGTGGAGGACACGGAGTACTCCGTGGAGGACATGGAACGCATCTTCGGTCCGAAAATCGCCTCGATGGTGGACGGGCTTACCAAAATGTCGGGTGTTTTCAACGCCGACACCTCGGAACAGGCCGAATATTTCCGCAAAGTGCTGCTGACCCTCTCGGACGACGTGCGGGTCATCCTCATCAAGATCGCCGACCGCCTGCACAACATGCGTACGCTGGGGGCGATGCCGATGAACAAGCAGATCAAAATCACGGGCGAGACCATCTACCTCTTCGCTCCGCTGGCCTACAGACTGGGACTCTACTCGATCAAAAGCGAGTTGGAAGACCTGTGCATAAAATACCGCTTCCCGCAGCAATACGCCGAAATCACACAGAAACTCAACGAAACGGAAGCGTCGCGCCGGGAATTCATCAACAAATTCAACGCCCCGATTATCGCCGCGCTCAACCGCGACAATATCAACTACGAAATCTCGGGCCGCGTGAAGAGCATCTACTCGATCTGGAGCAAGATGCAGCGCAAGCAGATTCCGTTCGAGGAGATTTACGACCTGTTCGCCATCCGCATCGTCTTCAAACCGCTGCCGTTCCCCTCGGAGAAAACGCAGTGCTGGCAGATATACTCGTCGATCACCGATATTTACA
>JAJPZH010000274.1 GCA_021204515.1 Alistipes sp.
GTATTGTTATGGTATGCCGAAGCGTTGAATGAACTTCCCGACGGCGAAGCGTACGAATTCAACCATGTAATTTATGACGAACTGTTTACCGTAAAACGCGATGTGAACGAGATCAGAGAAGCATTCCGGCAGGTGCGTTTCCGCGCCGGACTGCCCGATCTCACGGATGCGGAATACAGGTCGCCCGACACCTTCCGCGACAAACTCAAGCGCGAACGCCAGATCGAATTCTTCATGGAAGGATCGCGCTACTTCGATCTGCGCCGCTGGAAAGACGCTGCGACGGAAGAGAACGAAGCCGTAATGGGTATGAACGTCGATATGAAAGGCTCCGGCACGCAGAAAGAACGATTCTACGAAACCACGCCGACGCAGATAACCAAGGTTTTCATGGACAAGATGTATCTCTGGCCGTTCACCGACGACGAACTGAAGCGCAACACCAAACTGACCCAGAATCCGGGCTGGTAGTAACCGCAAAACGAATACGAATTATGAAAAAAGCAATTATATTCCTGCTTGCCGCAACGGCATTTTTCACGGCCTGCAACAACAACGAACTCGACGACGAGCTGTTCATCAAACACGTGCTGATCAACCAGAACGGCTTCCGCGAGTACGATCTCAACTATGTGGATGCGAATGTCAGGGACACGCTCATCACCGTCGCCGTAAACGGCTCGTCGAAACTCGACCGCGACGTCAGGATCGATCTGGCGATCAACCCCGACACCCTCGAAGGATACAACTGGGAGAAATACCGCAACGACCGCAGTCTCTATTACGAACTGCTGCCCGAGGAGTGCTACAGTTTCAACGGTGAAGGCATCGTCATCAAAGCCGGAACGGAATATACCGACGTGCCGATCAGTTTCAATCTCGACAAGATCGACAAGGACAAAAATTTCGTCCTTCCGATCTCGATCGTCTCGACCTCGGAATACAGAATCGGAGAGCCGAAATACAGTACGGTCCTGATGAACGTCGTCCTCTCGAACGCCTACACGGGGACCTATTCGCTGTCGGGCACGATCCGGGAGGTCGCTACGGGCGATTTCATCGACGTCCGCATGACCCGTACGCTGCGCGTGGTCGATCCCTCCACCGTATCGCTCTACGCAGGCAACACCTCCGAACGCATCTCCAACCGGGAAAATTACCGGATGAACATGACCGTAAACGCGGATTCCACGCTGACCTTTACGCCTCTGCATCCCGACATCATCGAGATAAACAGCGACGAGCCGAATCTCGATCCGAAGAATCCGAGGAACAAAATCCTCGTGGAACGGACCGTAGACGTACAGAATTCGCACAAATCGTATATAGTCACGACATTCTACATGTACTACAACTATATCGACAAGACCGACCCGACCGATCCCGTCGAAATGCGCTGGGAAGGCACCTGTTCCCGTACGAAAACGGTATTTACCAAATAACGGCATCTCTCTGCAAAAACCTATGGAGCGGACTTGTCCGCCTCCGTAGGTTTTATTAATTTTGCAATAAGCATCTACCCAATCATTCAAACGGATAAACATTCAAAATGGCCAAATTCCTCCGCAGTCTGCTATTCGGGACCGCCAGCCTCTTCGTACTGACGGTCCACGCTCAGAAATATCCCTTCCGCAACCCCGACCTTCCGATCGCCGACCGGGTGCAGGACCTCGTATCGCGGCTGACCCTCGAAGAGAAGGCCGCCCAGATGCAGAACCTCACGCCCGCGATCGAACGGCTCGGAATTCCGGCCTACAACTGGTGGAACGAGTGTCTGCACGGCGTCGGCCGCTCGTGGGACAAGGTGACCGTCTTTCCGCAGGCGATAGCGATGGCCGCGACGTTCGATCCCGAGGCGTTACGGCAGATGGGCAGCATCACCTCGACCGAAGCGCGCGCCATCTACAACGAAGCCAACCGCACGGGCAAAGGCGGCATCCAATACAAGGGGCTTACGTTCTGGACCCCGAACATCAATATCTTCCGCGATCCGCGCTGGGGCCGGGGACAGGAGACCTACGGCGAAGACCCCTACCTGACCGGACTGCTGGGCAAAGCCATCGTGCAGGGACTGCAGGGCGACGATCCGGTGCTGCTGAAGACTTCGGCCTGCGCCAAGCACTATGCCGTCCACAGCGGTCCCGAACCTTCGCGCCATGTCTTCGACGCCGATGTGAGCGACTACGATCTATGGGACACCTATCTGCCCGCCTTCCGCGACCTGATCGTAGACGGCAAGGTGAGCGCCGTGATGGGCGCCTATAACCGGTTCCGCGGGCAGCCGTGCTGCGCCAGCGACCTGCTGATGCAGGAGATCCTGCGCGGCGACTGGGAGTTCACGGGCTACGTCACCTCGGACTGCGGAGCGATCGACGATTTCTTCAAAAACCACAAAACCCACCCGGACGGAGCCTCGGCCGCGGCGGATGCCGTGATTCACACGACCGATCTGGACTGCGGCGAAATCTTCGCCTACCTGCCCGAAGCCGTCGAGCGGGGACTTATCTCCGAAGCCGTGATCGACGAATCGCTCGCACGGCTGCTGACGATCCGTTTCCGGCGCGGCGCATTCGATCCGCAGGAGCGCGACCCTTACGCCACACTCCCCTATTCGGTACTGGAAGCCGATTCGCACAAGGCCCATGCTCTGAAGATGGCGCACGAATCCATGGTGCTGCTCAAGAACAACGGACTGCTTCCGCTGTGCCACAACCTGCGCCGCATCGCCGTACTCGGACCAAATGCCGACTCGCCCGAAGTCCAGCTGGGCAACTACAACGGATTCCCGTCGGAAATCGTTACGCCGCTGAAAGGCATACGGGCGAAAACGGGCGCCGAAATCGTCTACCTGCGCGCTTCGGACTACACCACGCCGGAAGCCGGAGCCGATGAAATACGCAAAACCGTCGAAGGCGCCGACCTCGTGATCTACATCGGCGGCATCTCGCCCCGGCTGGAAGGCGAAGAGGGCGATGCGGGGCGTGAAAAACTCGACGGCTTCCTCGGCGGCGACCGCACCGGCATCATGCTCCCCAAGGTCCAGACACAAGTGATGCAGCTGGTAAAACAGGCCGGACTGCCGCTCGTCTTCGTTTCGATGTCGGGCAGTGCGGTGGCTTTCCCGTGGGAAGCCGAAAACGCCGATGCGATTCTGCAG
Organism: Alistipes sp.; assembly: GCA_021204515.1. Classification (GTDB taxonomy): domain Bacteria; phylum Bacteroidota; class Bacteroidia; order Bacteroidales; family Rikenellaceae; genus Alistipes. The sequence continues at coordinate 3,158 of JAJPZH010000274.1, forward strand.
GCATGGTACGGCGGACAAGCCGCCGGAACGGCCCTAGCCGACATTCTGTGGGGCGACTGCAACCCGTCGGGACGGCTTCCGGTCACGTTCTACGCCGGAGACGACCAACTGCCCGATTTCAACGACTATTCGATGCAAGGCCGCACCTACCGCTATTTCGAAGGCCGGCCGCTCTATCCGTTCGGATACGGACTCAGCTATACGACTTTCGCATACGACGCTCCGGCATGCGCCGCCAAAACCGCCGGCACCGGAGAACCCGTGAAGGTCGCAACCCGCGTCCGCAATACGGGCGCCGTCGCCGGAGACGAAGTGGTACAGCTTTACGTCAGTCATCCCGACGCCCCGCAACCCAAGCCGATCCGTGCGCTGAAAGGCGTAAAGCGCATTCACCTGCAGCCGGGCGAGGAACAGGTCGTCGAATTCACCCTCACGCCGCGGGATCTCGCGCTGGTCGGCAAGGACGGCGCCACCGCCTGCAATCCGGGACGTATCCGGCTTTACATCGGCGGCTCCCAGCCGACCTCCGAAGCGGACCGGCGAGAACACTCCGCCGAAATACGTGTCAAAGGGCCTCGCAGGGTTCTGGCCCGGTAGCGGACCCAAAACAATAAAGCTGGTTCCGAAAAAGGAACCAGCTTTATTTCAAATCACTCGTCGGCCATCGCGGCCGTAAGATCTTCCTCCGGATATTCGGTCCTCGATTTCGCCTGATGCGCCCGGCGGTACTCCAGCGGCGAAAGGCCCGACATCTCCTTGAATTTGTGGTTGAAGTGCGAAATATTGCGGAATCCCGATTCATAGGCTACCTGTATGATGCTGAAATCGGAATTGACGAGCAGCTTGTAAGCGAAGTCGATACGGATTTCCAGCAGGCAGTTGAAAATGCTGCGTCCGGTCGATTGTTTGAAGTTCCGGCACAGCGCCGTAGGATTCTGTCCGGCGTATCCGGCTACCTGCCGGAGCGTAACAGGCTCCTTGAAATTATTGGCCAGATACTGATACGCCCTGTAAACAGGCAGGTTGTGCAGATCTTTGACCCGGTTGTAATCCACCTCGGAGATCGACAGGTAAGAGAAATCGGGGGTCTGGCTCAGCAAGCCCAGAATACGGTAAAGTTCCATCAGCCGTTTCAGGCCGTCCAGTCTTTCGAAATCCGACAGGCGGGTGCGGATGCGCTCCAGCACCTCGTCGTTATGGAAAAGCAGGCCGCGGGAGCTTTCGTCCAGCAGACGGGCGATCGAGGCGAATTCGGGCATGACGCGGAAATCGGCCGGAAAGATATTCAGGTTGAACTGGATCACCTCGGAACAGCAATACAGGTCGTTGTTCTCATAATAGACCCGGTCGCTGAGGTGGAAATGGGGCACGTTCGATCCGATGAACACGATATCGCCCGGAGAGAATTCGCTGACGCCGTTTCCGACGAAACGTTTGCCGACTCCCTCCGTAATGGCGACCAGTTCGTATTCGGGATGATAATGCCAGTCCGGCGGGAAGTGTTTGAATATAAAATTCTTCTTCGTAAACGACGATCCGGATGCCGGAATAATGGTTTCGTAAAGCATAATCGCGTCCAATTATCGAAGGAACGGCCCTTAGTGCAAATATAACACAATTATTTGCAAATTCAACGGTAGACAGCGGACTTTTTACCCTATATATTTGTATAACTAATTTGCTCCATTATTTATCTATTAACGACATGACCAAACGAGAAGTAATCAAGTGCGTCCTCGACGGTAAAAAGCCGCCTTACGTTCCTTGGTCTTTCAAATTCACCAAAGAGCCGAAAGAGGCTCTCATGCACTACTACCGTACGGACGATCTCGACCCGGTACTGGGCAACCATATCCTGCAGCTGGGAAGCGACATCGGCTTTTTCGAAGATCTGGGCGGCGACTATGTCCGCGATGTCTTCGGCGTGGTATGGGACCGCAGCGTGGACAAGGATATCGGCGACGTGAAGGGCTGCATCCTCGAAAATCCCACGCTCGAAGGCTATACGTTTCCCGATCCGCTCGACCCGCGCTTTTTCGCCGATATCGAGCGTGAAATCAGCAAAAAACCCGACATGTTCCGGGTATTCCAGATCGGGTTCTCGCTCTACGAACGGGCATGGACGCTGCGCGGCATCGAGAACCTGCTGATGGATTTCTACATCAATCCCCAATTCGTGAACGAGCTGCTCGACGCGATATGCGACTACAACCTGCGCCAGATCGACAAAGCCCTCGAATACGACATCGACGCGGTTTACTTCGGCGACGACTGGGGGCAGCAGATCGGTCTGATCATGGGATACGACCTCTGGAAAGAGTTTATCCAACCCCGTCTGGAACGCATGTACGGCCGCGTACGGCAAGCCGGGAAATACGTGATGATACACAGCTGCGGCGATGTGGACGAACTGTTCGACGACCTGATCTCGATCGGACTCAACTGTTTCAACCCCTTCCAGCCCGAAGTGATGGACGTGGACGAACTGCTGGTCCGCTACCGGGGACGGCTGGCTTTCCACGGCGGACTGTCGATGCAGAAAACCCTGCCCTTCGGAACCAGAGAGGAGGTAGCGAGAGAATCCCGCCATCTGCTCGAACTGGGCCGCGACGGCGGTTACATTTTCTCACCTTCGCACTCGGTCGAAAGCGATACGTCGCTCGAAAACATGCTTACCTTTATAGACATAGCCAACGCACAACTCAAATAACCCTACGACCATGGAAGATATGAACCAAATTTCGCAGGCGATCGTGGACGGCAAACTCGAACTTGCACAGGAACTGGTCGGCCAAGCGATCGAATCCGGCATGGACGCCCAGACGATCATCAACGATTACCTGACCGCCGGCATGGCCGAGATCGGCCAGCGGTTTCAGGACCGCAAAGCATTCGTTCCCAACCTGCTGATGTCCGCGCGCGCGATGAAAGGCGCGCTGGAGGTGCTCAAACCCCACATGAGCGGCCGAGTCGAATCGCACGTCGGAACCGTAGTGATCGGCACCGTCAAAGGCGACCTGCACGACATCGGCAAAAATCTCGTGGCCTCGATGTTCGAGGGCTGCGGTTTCAAAGTCATCAACCTCGGCATCGACGTATCGAGCGAAAAGTTCGTGAAAGCCGTCGAGGAGCACAACGCCGACATACTCTGCCTTTCGGCCCTGCTTACGACCACGATGAACTACATGCGCAACGTCGTTACGGAGCTGAGCAAAGCCGGCCTTCGCGA
>JAJPZH010000035.1 GCA_021204515.1 Alistipes sp.
ATTGGCCTTCAGGGACTCGACCAGCGCGCCGACCTTGGCCGCTTCGGGGGTGCGGATCTGCGACGAGCCGATCCGGAAGAAAATGTTCTCACGCAGTTCGGCCGGTCGCTCGTCAACGGCCGCAGGAGTCGGAGCAGGCGTTTCCTTCACCGCGGGCTTCTCCTCTACGGGAGCGGGTTCCGGCGCAGGGGCCGGAGCCGGAGCCGGGACCACCGCCGCCGTACGGGCTTTCTTATGGTTCTTGCCGAAACGGAACGTGAAGCCGCCCAGCGCGTTGAACTGCCAGTCGAGGTTGCCGGCCTTCTTCGAGTTGTACTTGTCGGAGAGCATGTTGGCATTCACCTCCACCCCAAACAGCACACAGTCCGACAAGCGGAAATTCACGCCGAGACCCAGACGGCCCGCAACGAACACTTTGCTTCCGGACCAGATGTTGCCCAGCCGATAGCCGCTGTCGTTAAGGGCGTTGGCCTCGTCGTTGTCGAACGCTCCGTTCAGGCCGACACCGGCGAACAGATAGGGATTGACCGTCCGGCGGGGATTGAAGCGGCCGAAAAGGTTGGCCAGATCGAGCATGGCTTCGACATTGCCCTGCAGGTATTTATACTGATAGGTGCTTTGGGGCGAGACCCATGCGCCCTTGCTCTGCCAGCCGCTCAGGCCGAAACGCAGCCCCCAGACGGGCGAGAACTGATACCCGGCCGACAATGCCGCGGCGGGCGATACGAGTTTCCCGAATGGCCCTTCGCCGAGCGTATAGGCCGCTCCGGCCTGCACCTGCATAAACCAATGCGGGTTGAATTCCGATTTTTCTTGCTTATTCGCAGCTTGTGCGAAAACCGACGCCGTACACATCACAAGCGCACCGAGCGTACATAGGATACATTTCATTTTCATAACTGTCAAGCGGGTTAATTGATAGTCAAAGATAATAAAATTGTATCATATATTATACAAAAATCAGTCGAAAAAATCTATCCCCGGCTAAAGCAGGAAATTGCGGCGGAAGTGTCGGACGCGATTCGGCGTAATGGAATATGCTCCTTTCAATATTTATCGACAACTACGACGCGGTCGGCCGTGCACACCGAGATTATCTTCAGCCCCAGCAGGACAGCCCCGGCGATAAACAGCAACGGCAGATAGAGCACCGAAAGCCCCAAGACGGAGAGCGTTCCCAGCAGATAGAAGAAAAGAGCGAACAGGCCGATCGGCAGATTCCCGGTCCGGGCGAACTGCCAGATAATCCAGCCGAAAAATCCCAACTGGAACAAAAGAAATGCGCCGAGCACGATGAGCGTCCAGCCCGATCCCAACACAAGCAGGGCGATGATGAGGACGGGCCACGACCAAAGGCCCCAATCCCAGCGGATGACGCCGCCAACCCGCTTATCAGAGATAGCGGCCAGCAGTACGAAAAAGCAAAGCAACTGATTCAAAATGACAAATCCGAAAAGGAAGAAATTGACGATCATCCAGAAAAAGCCCACCTCGCCGGGCAGGCAGAACCAGACGCAATCGCCGCCGAGCATAAGCACGGAATATATTTCACAGCCGCACAGCAGGCAGAAAAGCAGTGCACCGGGCCACCATCTCTCCGAATGCCTGCGCTCCGCGGATTTGAGCATTAGCCGCAAAAGCACCGACAGCAGCAGAACTGCAATAACCAGCCAGCGGCGCGGCACTTCGGGAACATATCCGCCGGAAAAGTCCCAAAGAGGTGCCCCGCTTTTGGCAACTTTGCTCGGCACCGGCGAATCGGACTTCTCTATATATTCAGTACTGACATAGGCATCCGATCCCTGCCACGAAATACGCGCCCAACCGTCATCAACGAGTTCCTCGACCTCCAGTATTTCGCCCTGCGGCACGGAGGATACGACACGCGCCTCCCTGTCGGGTGCGCTGCGCACATTCAAAGTCCGGGCCGTCACCCGATAAGTATCGGTTCCGGCAAAGAGCGCGAACCAGCAGAAAAGAGCCGGCACGAGAAGAAGCAGGCGTTTCATAATTACAGGGTTAGTGACATGTTAAAGTTACTGTTTTTCCGCCTAAAAACAAAATCCGGCGGAAATCTGCGCCGGGGAGGGGCCGCAACCGGGCATGAAAAAGCGCAAACAGAATCGTCTGTCTGCGCTTTTGCGGAGATTCGCATTCCGCGGGAGAAATGTCGAAAAGAGTCTGCGGATCAGAGTTCGATATCGGTATCGAAAAGCTCGTGCCACGGCAGCCCCTGTTCGCCCAGCTCGGCCAAGAACGGATCGGGATCGAACTCCTCGACGTTGAAGACGCCGGCGCCGCGCCAAAGACCTTTGGCCCACATCGACGCGCCGAGCGCTGCGGGAACGCCCGTCGTGAAACTGACGGCCTGCGTGCCGGTCTCCTTGAAAGCCTGCTCGTGATCGCAGTTATTATAAATATAATAGGTACGTTCCTTGCCGTCCTTGATGCCCCGGATGCGGCAGCCGATCGAGGTCTGGCCGTGGTAGTTGGCGCCGAGCGACTTGGGATCGGGCAGCACCGCCTTGAGGAACTGGATCGGGACGATCTCGACGCCGTTGTAGATGATCGGGTCGATACGCGCCATGCCGATATTCTGAATCACGCGCAGGTGCGTGAGGTACTCCTGACCGAAGGTCATCCAGAAACGGGCGCGCTTGATGGTCGGATAGTTCTTGACGAGCGATTCGAGCTCCTCGTGGTAGATCACGTAGGATTCGCGCTCGCCGATGCCGGGATAGTTGAGCGGACGGTGGATTTCGTGCGGCTCGGTGACGACCCATTCGCCGTTTTCGTAATAGCGGCCCTTCTGCGTCACCTCGCGGATGTTGATTTCGGGATTGAAATTCGTGGCGAAAGCCATGCCGTGATTGCCTGCGTTGCAGTCCACGATATCGAGGTAATGGATCTCGTCGAAATGATGCTTGGCGGCATAGGCCGTGAAGATGGCCGTGACGCCCGGGTCGAAGCCGCAGCCGAGGATCGCCGTCAGCCCCGCAGCCTTGAAACGGTCCTGATAGGCCCACTGCCACGAATATTCGAAATGCGCCTCGTCCTTGGGCTCGTAATTGGCCGTATCAAGGTAATTGCAGCCGCATTCGAGGCAGGCGTCCATGATCGTCAGGTCCTGATAAGGCAGAGCCACATTGACCACGATGTCGGGGCGGAACGCGCGGAAAAGTTCGCACAATTCGGCCACATTGTCGGCATCGACCTGAGCAGTCTGCACCCGGCCGCCGCCGATAGCCGCCGCAACGGCGTCGCACTTGGATTTGGTACGGCTGGCCAGCATCACATCCGTAAAAACGGGATTGGCGGCGATTTTCTGGGTTACGACCGTTCCGACGCCTCCGGCACCGATAATTAAGGCTTTACACATAGGTAATATGAGTTTAGAATTTAATTTTTCACTTAAACGCCTACAAAAATATCGTTTTATTTTGGTAAAACAAAAATATTCTATACATTTGCACCACCAAAAACGGGAAACACCCCTCTTGGTATCGGAGATTCCGTAGCTCAGCTGGTAGAGCACAACACTTTTAATGTTGGGGTCCTGGGTTCGAGCCCCAGCGGGATCACGGAAAAGAGTCCAAAACTCGGCGAAACGTCCTGAATCATTCGGGACGTTTTTCTGTTTACCCCACCCCGCAAAACGTCGGCCGGTCCGGCAGCATCTTGCATATTTGCGAAGATTCGCTATCTTTGCACAGCAACTAAATTACACGACCGCAACACACAGAAACACCCCATGTATTCGGAAAACGCTACCCATCTCTTCTTTCAACTGCTCCGCAGCGGGCTGAAACCGGCCCAAACTCCGGCGGTCGCCGGAGAGATTTCCATGCAGGCATGGGAAAATATTTTCCGCATGGCAACCGATCAGGGCGTATGCGCGGTGATCTGGGACGGCATAGGACGTTTGTCCAAAGAACTGCAGCCGCCGCGGGATATGCGGTTACGCTGGGCCTTGACAGCCGAAAAGCAGGAAAAACGGTACCGCCGCCAGCAGGAGAAAGCCGCGAAGATGGCGGCGGTTTTCGCTGAAAACGGTATCCGCATGCTCGTATTGAAAGGGCTGGGACTGAGCAGGGACTACCCTGTTCCGGCGCACCGGGAGTGCGGCGACATCGACATCTATCTGTTCGGAGCGTCCGACGAGGGCGACCGTCTGCTGCAGGAACTGGGGGCGTATCTCTATTTCGATGTTCCGAAACATTCGGAATATACATGGGAAAGCGTCCAGATCGAGAATCACCGGACCATTCTCAATGTCCGGCGCAACAGGACCGAACGGGAGCTTAACGCCCTGCTGCTCCGGCTGCTGGAGAAAGAAGGAACGACCAAAATCGGCGAAAACACGGAAGTACCGCCGGCAACGTTCAACGCGATATATCTGATCCGACATGCGGCCGTGCATTATCAAAAAGAGGGAATCGCCGTCCGGCATCTCTGCGACTGGGCCTGTTTCATGGAACGGCATTGGCAGGAAATCGACCACCCGTTATTTCAGAAGACGATGACAGACTACCGTCTGGACCGCTTCGCGGCGCTGATGACGGCTGCCGCCCGGCATCTGGGCGCCGAAATTCCGGAACCGCAATACGACGCAGACACGCTGGAGCGTTTCATGCGGGAAATATACGCCATGAAGCCTATGCCGACCCGGCGACTGCCCAAACTGTATTTCAAACTGTTCGGCCCTCTCCACAATCGCTGGCGTCTGCGCAGCGTCCTGCGGTCGTCCCCGTGGCGCTATTATTACGACACGGTACGCGCCCAGTGGAATGAAAGATTCACCTTGTTCCGGTAATACGCCGCAGACCGGGATATACAGTACCGGCAGCAGAGCCGAGACGTTTCCTGTGTGCCGGAATATCAAAATTTCCGGAAAATCATTGCCGATTAAAAATAAAAGATTATCTTTGCGTCTGAAAAGAAAAACGAGATGTACCATTCGGTACGTGTCGGTACTATAAAGGACATAAAGAGGCGCGAATCCGGAATTTCCGGACCTTTTTGTGTCCTTTATTGTTTAGGGTACAAACGGAATCATCCTGCCGCGGAATTGTCGTATAGGGAAAATTTCTTATCTTTGTACCGGACGAACGGATGTGCAGGTCCTATGGGTAGGAATGCACGAGAGTAAGTGTTTCAAAAACCAGATCAAAAATAACTGACAACCGCACTTCGGCTGCGGAGGTGTCCCCAAGGTATGCCCATGTGTGAGGAGCCGCAAAACGAACAGCAATGGTACGCAATCCGCGTCACGTACAGTCGGGAAATGGCCGCAAAAAGCTATCTGGACAGTATCGGGATCGAGAGCTACGTGCCCATGCACTTCACGGAACGGACCTACGGCGGTAAAAAGCGCAAAGTCTGGGAGCCGCTGATCCACAATCTGCTGTTCGTCCGGACATCGGCAGACAAGCTGCGAAAAATAAAGACGGCTACTACCCTTCCGATCCGCTACATCATGGACCGCGAAAGCAAATCGCCGACGGTGATTCCGGAACGGCAGATGCGGGACTTCATGGCCGTCGTCGCCACGCAGAACGAACACGTCGAGATCGTCGCTGCGCAGGACGTGGATCTGACGCCAGGGTGCCCGGTACGCGTCACGGAAGGCATATTCGCAGGAATCGAAGGCCGCTACATCCGTCACAAGGGACACAGCAAGGTCGCCGTGGCGATCCGCAACGTCGCAACCGCCCTGACGGCCTACATTCCGCTGAAATACATTGCAAAAATAGACTAGCAATTCTCTTTTAGATACATACGTAATCCGACGTACAGTCAATACGGAAATTAACGCCTCTAAATTTTCGATTTATGAAACAAGTCATGCAGGAATCCTTGCTGATCAAGCTTCCTGTGATTATCGGTGATTTATTTCTACTCAATCTCTCTTGGATATTCGCGCTCACCTTATCTTCCCAGCCGGCGTACATCGCCCATTCGCTGGAGATATTCGCCTGTCTCAATATCTGTTTTATCCCCGGCTTGTCGTGGTTCGGCGTGATTCTCTCTTCGCGGATCGTTCCCTATGAGGAGATCATACGCCGCGTGTTTTACGTCGTACTCTGCCACATCGGGTTCTTCACGCTGATACAGACCGTATGGAGTTACGGCCTGCTGCCGCTCCAGCTGGTAGGCATTTTCTACATATCGCTCACCGTCACGCTGATGCTGTGGCGTTACATCTGCCGCGTGGCGGTCAAAATCACCCGCGGACACGGACGCAATTCACGGCAGGTGGTCATCGTCGGCAGCAAGGACAATGCGCTGGAGGTGTATCACGAAATGGTGGACAACACCAGCACCGGATACCGCGTACT
>JAJPZH010000186.1 GCA_021204515.1 Alistipes sp.
CGATAAACACCGCGATATGCCACTGTGTGCATGATTTTCTGTTAAGAATTGAAATAGGCCCCTGCTTTTTTATGTGAATCAAAATCTCTACATTTGCCGCGTAAGCAATTTAATTACATGCAAAGAATTCTACTCAAACTAAGCTTGCTTGCATTTACGGTATTCGCGATTTCCCGAAGCTCCGCGGCCGTCCGGACCGAGGGGGGGGGAAATCCGTCACCGTTAGCGGAGTAGTCACCTCCGCGGAGGACAAGCAACCCCTTATCGGGGTAAGTGTGATTTCCGGCCCGTCGAGCGGCGTCACGACCCTTGCGGACGGAAAGTATTCGATTCAGGTCGCCCCCGGCACCAAACTCACGTTCCAGTACATCGGTTACAAGCCCGTGGAATACATTGTTCCGCAGGGGAAGACGAGTGTGACCTATAATCTGGAGATGCAGAGCGACGCCCAGACGCTCGACGACGTGGTCGTCATCGCCTACGGCGTGCGTAAGAAAGGCTCGATCACGGGTTCTGTGTCCACGGTCAAGGCCGAGAAGTTCGCGGATACCCCCACGGCGGCTTTCGATCAGGCATTGCAGGGTCAAGCCCCAGGTCTGTCGGTTATTTCTAATTCGGGTGAACCGAGCAAGGCAGCAGTCTTTCAAATCCGTGGTACGAATTCAATCAACTCGGGGACCTCGCCGCTCTTCATTTTGGACGGTGTGCCCATCGAGAGCTCGGATTTTAATGCAATCAACCCGGGCGACATCGAGTCTATCACGGTGTTGAAGGACGCCTCGTCGACCTCGATCTACGGAGCCCGCGCCGCCAACGGTGTGGTGGTCATCACTACCAAACGGGGTATGTCAATGGATGATGCCCAGGTGACGTTCCGTGCACAGTACGGTTTCTCGCAGCTGGCGCGTGCGAAATGGAACATGATGAACACTGCCGAGCGCATTCAGTTTGAAAAGGAAGTGGGGTTGGACGCAGGTCAGGACTACGACGTGCTTTCGCGTACGAATGTAAACTGGTTGGATGCTGTTTTCAATGACAGCGCTCCTTTACAGAGCTATGAGGTGTCGGTCAACCGCGCCACGGAACGCTTGAACTATTACGTTTCAGGTGGTTTCTACGATGCCGAGGGTATTGCCCAGAGTTCCTCGTTCCGGCGTTATACGTTGCGCGCCAATACCGATGCGAAAGTCGCCAAATGGCTTAAGATGGGCACCAACACCATGCTGACCTACGAAGAAGCCGAACAGGCCGATGAGGGTGAACCAGCCTTGTCGAGCCCGATCTTCGCCTGCCGCCTGATGCTGCCTTACTGGAATCCTTACCGGAAAGATGGCTCGATCGCCTCGCAGGGCGATGGCAGTTGGACCGGGACGGGCGTAAACCCCATGGAGTATATGGCGAACAATCCCGTAAAGAATAAGAAATATAAACTGATCTCGACGATTTATGGCGAGGTGACTCCTATCGAAAACCTTACGATCCGTGCTCAACTGGGTATCGATTTCTCTCATTCGACGGGGTTTGGTCAGTCTTTCCCCAGTTATATTATTAACAACCATGAGGGAAGTGCCGGGCGGAGTTCCACCGATATTCTGAATCTTACAGAGACCACTACGATCAACTATCGATTGAACGTCGGCGGCGATCACGACTTCAATTTCATGGTGGGACAAGAAGGCGTGGACTATACGTCCGAAGGTTTCCAGATCTGGACTGCGGGTCAGACGAACGACCACCTCACGAATGTATCGTCGGGCACTCGCGCTTCGAGTTGGGACGATGCCACCACGTCGTATGCCTATCTTTCGTTCTTCGGCCGTGCCGAGTATAACTATCGGAATCGCTACTATGCAGACTTTTCGGTGCGCGCCGACGCTTCGTCGCGTTTCGGCAAGAACAACCGTTGGGCAGGTTTTTGGTCGCTGGGGCTGATGTGGAATGCCCGTCAGGAGCGCTTCCTGCAGAATGTCGATTGGCTGACCAATGCCCAGGTTGCGTTCAGCACTGGTACGTCGGGTAACTCCTCGATTCCGAATTTCGACCATCTGGCCTTGGTGAGCGGTGGCCCGAATTACGACGGTAACGCTGGCACGTATCCGTCGCAGAGCGGCAATGAGGATCTTACGTGGGAGAAGACCTGGTCCACGAACCTGGCTCTGCGTCTGGGTTTCTTTGACCGTGCGAATCTCGAGGTGGAGTTCTACAACAAGAAGACGACCGATATGCTGATGCTGGTTCCGGAATCTTACGGAGCTACGGGCGAAGGAAAATATTGGGATAATATCGGCGCGATGGTCAACCGCGGCGTGGAGATCAACGTGAACGGCGATGTATTCCGTACGAAAAACTTCGTCTGGAACCTGAACGCCAACGTCTCTTACAACCGCAACAAGCTGACGGAGCTCTACGGCGGCGTGACGGAATACGTCAATTCGACGACGGGGCTGAAGTATCAGGTGGGCCACGAGGTCGGCGAGTACTTCTTCAACCGCTTCGCCGGCGTGAACCCCGCCAACGGCGATGCCCTCTGGTACACGAAGGACGGCGAAATCACCACCGAATACCGTGAGGAGGACAAGGTGATGACCGGCAAGTCGTACAATACCCCGTGGATGGGCGGCTTCGGCACGACGCTTTCGTGGAAAGGGATCTCGCTCTCGGCTCAATTCTCGTGGATGGCCGATCGCTGGGTCTTCAACAACGACCGCTATTTCGAGGAGAACAACGGCAACTATTCGGGCTACAACCAGTCGAAACGGCTGTTGTACGACCGCTGGAAGCAGCCGGGCGACGTGACCGACATTCCGCGTTACGGCGTGGTGGCGCAGCAGGACGACCGTTTCCTCGAGAACTCGTCGTTCATACGTCTGAAGAACCTCACGATCTCATACTCTTTCCCGAAGGAGCTGCTGCGCAAGACCCGCTTCCTCTCGGCCGTGCGCATCTACCTGCAGGGACAGAACCTGCTGACCTTTACCGATTTCACCGGACTGGACCCCGAGTATGCGGGCAACATCTACATCGGACAGTATCCGGCCACGCGCCAATACACGATGGGAATCGACATCACATTCTAAACTGCGACATACGATGATGATTCAGAAAATAAAAACCTATGCGGTGCTGACGGCCGCAGCGTTCACTCTTTCTTCCTGCTTGAATAAGTATCCGGAGGATTCGATTCCGTCGGGTGATGCGCTTACGACGGTCAGCGAGGTGAACGAGGCGATTATCGGTATTTACGCTTCCTTCATGAGCAGCTCTCTCTATTCCGGGGATCTGACGCTGCTGCCCGACATTCAGACCGACTTGGTCTATGGTGTGAATGGCAATACGGGCGTTTACGGCGACGTTTGGCGTTGGAATGATATTCTCTCCACCAATAAGGAGATCGAGTCGGTTTACGGGGCTCTGTACACCGTTATCAACCGTTGTAATTTCGTTCTCGACCGTGTCGATGCCATCCGTGCGGCTACTACGAACGACGAGGAGCTGGATCTGCTGGACCAATGTTGCGGCGAAGCCTATTTCGCCCGCGCGCTGGCATACTCGGAACTGATCAAATGCTTCTGCGAAGCCTACGAGAACGACGGCAAAGACGGCGAACGTCTGGGTGTCGTGCTCACGGAGCACTACAAAGGTGACGAACCGATGCGGCGTGCTTCGCTGGAGGATTCCTACAAGTTCGTGCTTGATGATCTTGACAAGGCTGCGGAGCTGTTGGCTCTGGAAGACGATTATACACCTTCCACCACGACGCTTTACAGTTCGGGCTATTTCAATGAGTACACCATTCACGCCCTGCGGGCGCGCGTAGCCCTTTACATGAAAAACTGGGAGGACGCCGTGAAATATGCCACCGAGGTAATCGACAGCGGTTATTACACGCTTACCAGTTGCAATCAGTATACGACGGTCAGCGGTTCGCAGGTGAATATGTACCAGTATATGTGGGCGATGGATATGTCGACCGAAACCATTTGGCAGATAACCTTTACGATCAATTCCTACGGCGGTGCTCTGGGAACGGTTTTCGCCAACTACGACAATACGAGCTATCGTCCCGATTATGTGCCGGCCTACTGGGTTCTTTATGATCTTTACGACAGCAACGACCTGCGGGCGTCGTCGATCTTCGGCGAGGTGACTACCGGTTACAGCCATGGGCTGACATGGCCGCTGCTGACCAAGTATTTCGGCAATCTGTCGTTTACGAACAACAACATTTATGGCGTTACGATGCCCAAGGTGTTCCGCCTTTCGGAGCAATACCTGATCCGTGCCGAGGCCTATGTGCAGCAGGGCGATTACAACAGCGCCGGCAAGGATATTACTAAACTACGTGCGGCCCGTTACTCCAGCTACGGTGGTTCGACGTCCATGACTGCGGATAACGCTATGGATATCATTGAGCAGGAGCGTGTGAAAGAGCTTTACATGGAGGGGTTCCGCCTGCACGATCTCAAACGCTGGCACAAGGGCTTCGAGCGCGAGCCGCAGGAACAGTCGCTCTCCAACGGCAGCAGCCTGAAGGTCGAGGCCGACGATCCGCTGTTCGTGTGGCCGATCCCGCAGCACGAACTCGACGCTCCGGGCTCGGAGATCGAACCCAACGAAAGTAATAAATAAACATTGGGAATATGAATACGATGAATATACGATTCATGAAATATGCGGTCGTGGCTGCGGTGACAGCGTTGTCCGTCGGCTGCAAGACCGGAGATTTCACCTATACGGGTCCCGATTACCTCATGTTCGCCGACACCATGTACCGGTACGGGGTGCAGCAGAGCAATGAGATTTTCAATGTCCAGGTGGCCGCTACCCGGTCGGCGGATTACGACCGTACGGTCGGTGTGGAGATTGTCGACCGCGAGAGCAACGCCGTGGAGGGGCGTCATTTCCGGCTGCTAGCCAGCACGGTGACTATTCCTGCGGGGCAGCTCGCTGTGGATGTGCCGGTGCAGGGTATTTATGAAAATATCGGTGCGACGGATTCGCTGGGCTTTGCGTTGAACCTGATCGTGCCGGAGAATAAACAGTGGGATCACTACGGAACACGTACCAAGGTGGTGATGCAGAAAGTTTGCCCGTTCGACATCAACAATTTCACGGGTTATTGTACGGTCACTTCGACGTTCTTTATGTCGGATTTTTGGCAAAGTACCAATACCATGCGTCTGATTACTTCGGATGTGGTCGAAGGTAAGGAGAATACGGTCGTGTTGCACGATTTGTTCTACGACGGTTCCGACGTGGAGATTTCGTTTGACAACAGCGACGTGCTGGAGCCGCTCGTTGAGATGGAGGAGCAGGCGTGTGGTTCGACCGGCGAGGTGATCGGATCGCTCTTCGGCGACGGTAAAGTGATGATGTATCAGCCGACGACCTATACTTCTTATTACAGCACGTGCGAGAATTTCGTGTTGCAGTACGTTACGATGATCGTTCGGGAGAAAGATGATTCGATTTACGGTTCGCTGGGTACTTATGTGAATGTGATCGAATGGATCAGCGAGGCCGAGGCCGAGAAACTGAAAGAACAGGGATATTAATTAAAAAATCATAAGACTATGAAAACGTTGAATGAAATGATAGGCTGGGCGATGGCCTGGACGGCGATGCTGGCGCTGGCGCTGACCGTTGGTGGTTGTTCGGATAGCGATGACGATAAGGGTGGAGCGGGTGATGTCGCGTTTCCCGAGAAGGAGATGATAACGGTCAATGCCGGGGAAGACCAGGAGTTGACGTTTTCTGCTGATGCGGAGTGGAAACTTTCCAGCAATGTTGGGTGGTGTCGTTTCGTGGATGGAGAGTTTGTCGAGACGACGATTAGTGGCAAGGCGGGCGATCAGTCGGTTATGATCCGTGTTACCGATGACAACCAGAGTTCCGAGAAGGATGATGTCGCCGAGATTACGATGACGATGGGCGGCAAATCGCAGGTGATTTACGAGATCACGAGGCCGCGCAAGGGAGCATCGTCCTTGATTGTGAAAGATGAGAACGGTCAGGAGATCAATGCGGAGAATCCGTTGCTCGTCAAAGGCGGGAATATTACCGCGTCGGTTGAGACGATGGTCACGTTGGAGATCGACGACGCAAGTGCTCAACTCGGTGTTTTGACGGACAAAACCTCTTCGTGGGTGATAGTTACGGCACAGACGGGCACGAATGACTATGCGATTAGTTTCAATGACGACAATACCGACGGCAAGAATCCGAAATATCCGATTTCCGCGGATGAAGGTGGTGTGGTTACTTTCGCAGCCCAGAAAAACGGCAGCGTCATTGCCGAGGTCGCCATTCCCATTTACTA